>DATGFZ010000289.1:0-8892 GCA_035308805.1 Puia sp.
GAATAACCCCCGCTTATATTATTTGCAGGGAATGAGTATGTTTAACACGCCCGAACAATTCGGCGGAGGAAAAGATAAAGCAAAGCCGCTTTTTGCAAAATCAGTTGAGCTATTCAAAAAACAAGAGCACAAACCTTTATATCCAAATTGGGGACAAGATCAGGCTGAACAGATGCTGGCAAAATGCCAATAGGTTTGGCAATCGACATGTTGAATAGTTACAGACATTTTTAAACAAACCAAAAATGGAAGAAGAAAATTTTTCGCCCGAAAAAAGCCTCTTGGTTATTCAATCCATGATTGATAAATCAAAAGCTTCTGTTGCAGACAATAGTTTTTATTTTTTGCTATGGGGTTGGCTGGTATTTCTTGCTAGCGTCGGTCAATTTGTGTTGAAGGTTATTTTTGATTCGCGCTGGCACCCGATCGTGTGGAGCATCAATATCGTTGGCATTGTTGTATCCGTGTATCATGGAATAAAAGAAGGGAAAAAACGCAGGGTAAAAAATTATATTGACGAAAGTCTTGACTATTTGTGGATTGCCATTGTTATTGCCTATATTTTATTTGGATTTGCATTTGCAAAAATTGGCTGGGAAAACTGTTATACTTTTTACATGTTGCTTTATGGTATCGGCTGTTTTGTCACCGGACGATTGCTTAAATTTTCGCCGTTGGTTTGGGGCGCCATTGCAAGCTGGGTCTTATCACTGGTATCGACATTTACCAATACTGATATAAATATTTTAATATGCGCCGCAGCAATTTTAGTGAGCTACATCATTCCGGGTTACCTGCTCAGAAAAAAATATAAAGAACAACTTTAAATTTTTTAGTATGGATGAAGAAAAAATTCTAACAGAAAAAGAAAGTCTTGCGCTGATAACAAGTATGATCAACAAAGCAAAATGTGATTATGAAGAAACCGGAATCAGCGCGTTATTATGGGGAATTATTATTACTTTTTGTTCACTGATAAGTTTTAGTAACAATTACTGGTGGGATTTATCCTGGGTGAATTATGTGTGGTTTCTCACTCTGTTGGCAATTGTTCCGCAAATCATCATTTCCATTCGCGAGAGCAAACGGAAAAAATATAAAAGTTACCATGATGATGCCATGGGTGGCATATGGATAAGTTTTGGTGTTGGCATCATGTTATTGTCATTTTACACTGGCGTATTTCACACAAACAACGATGTAACTCTTTATCTGATTTTATATGGCATACCCACTTTTGCTACGGGCTTTGCAAGAAAATTTGCTCCCATGATCATTGGTGGAATTGCCTCCTGGATTTTTGCGGTCATCAGCATGTATATCCCTTTCCCTTTCGCTTTATTACTGAGCGCAGCAACGGCGCAGCTTGCGTGGTTTATTCCCGGTTTGATCTTAAGACGACGATACCTGAAGCTAAAGAATGACAATGTTTAAAGATCTGGATCCCATATTACATTCCCAGTTGCGGCTTGCCGTAATGAGTTTGCTGATCAGCGTGAAGGAAGCCGAGTTCACTTTCATAAGAGAGAAAACAAATGCTTCGGCGGGAAACATCAGCGTGCAGATCAATAAATTAAAAGACGCCGGTTATATTGATGTGGTAAAACAATTCAAAGACAACTATCCGCAAACCATTTGCAAGATCACGCCGTCGGGAATCAAAGCATTTGAAGAATATGTTAAAAACCTGCAAACTTATCTGAGCATAAAAAAATAAAAACCTTTTTCCCTTGCGGGAAAAAAGGTTTAAGGATTGAACTACCTCTGAAGAAAAACCAAACGTTGTTAGCTCTTTATTAAATGCAAAGTCATTCTTTCGTTGCTGTTCACGATAATTTCAAGTGTGTAATCGCCCGCTTGCAATTTGCTTGTTCCGGCGAGTGCATATTTATTATCTCCCTCGGCTCCTTCAACAGATTTTCTCATGATTTCATTTCCTTCTTTATCGGTCACTTTCATGACAACATAAGAATTCTGTTTCAATTGAACATTCACTTCAATATCATTAATTGACGGGTCGGGAGTGACGCTGATCGCTTCTACATTTTTGCTGTTGTAGGATCTTACAATAAGAACTTTGGAATATACAGATTGATTCTTTACATCTGTTTGTTTAAGGCGATAATATAAATCGTTATTGCGGGCGAGTGAAGGTTTGAAATTGTCTTCAAAATAGTATTCGTTTGAGACATTTTGTTTTGCGTCACCAACTTTTTCAAAATTTATCCCATCAATGCTTCTTTCAATATCAAAATGATTGGAATAATTTACTGCGTTGATGTTCCAGTGCAGATTAACCGCATTGCGAACATACGTTGCATTAAAGCTTATGAGCTTTTCGGTTAGAATGATTTTTGGCGACAGTAAGGCAACACTGTTTACGGAAGTGTCATTTTTTGTAACATGCAAAGGCATTGCCAAAGCGCCGGCAGTGATAAATAAAATCGCCTGAATTACCAGGATTCGTTTAACATATTGTTCCATCGTTGTAAAGTTTCAGAGTTGAAAAATAAAATTTACAGTACAGGGAACGGCATCAACCCGGTAAATTCAAAGGATGGAATTAAATAGAATTAATGAGTATTTAGAAAGCTGGTTAGCTTGATCCAGGCCTCTTGGCAGTGGATTTTCAACATTTAGGTTTTTTGGGAATTGGCGGCAAGAAAGGGACATTTCTGCCAGTTTGAATAATCAAAGGATTATATAATAAAGATAGCTATCCTATTTTATTAATGCAATAGTTTTGAAAAAAAAAGTTTTTTGTTTTTTAATCTTTTGGAAATCATTCCTCTGTTTCTTCCAAACTTTCGTCCTCTGCATTGGCTAAGACTGCTGCCGTCAATTTCTTGAGAGGATTTTTACGATTTTCTGCATAGCCGCTGCGCATATTAATGATGTCAATACAGGAATATATGGCTGCAAGAAAAGAAGAAGTATCGGCTTTGTCTTTCCCGGCAATATCAAATGCCGTTCCATGATCGGGAGATGTTCTCACAATGGGCAAACCTGCGGTATAATTAACGCCTTCTCCGATTGCAAAGGATTTGAAGGGAATCAATCCCTGATCATGGTACATCGCCAGTACGGCATCAAATTTTCGGTATTGATGACGAGCAAAAAATGCGTCGGCGCTATATGGACCAAATACCAGCATATTGTGTTTTGCATCTTTAATTGCGGGCTTGATGATTTCTTCTTCTTCTTTACCAATCAATCCCTCATCACCTGCGTGGGGGTTTAATCCGAGTACGGCAATTTTTGGTTTATCAATCCCAAAATCCCTTTGCAAACTCGTATGGAGAATATTCAATTTTGATAAAATTATTTCGCGGGTAATGTTTACTGCAATTTCTTTTACAGACACATGTTCGGTAACCAATCCGACTCTCATATTTTCTGCAGTCATCAGCATGAGCACATCTTTCGCCTCAAAAGCTTGTTTTAAAAACGGAGTATGCCCCGTAAAATTAAATTGAGCCGACTGAATATTTTTTTTATGAATGGGAGCAGTTACCAATCCCTGGATTTTATTCTGTTTCAGCGCTTCCACAGCGGCTGTCAATGATTTAACAGCGTAAATACCTCCCGTTTCCGTTAGCTGACCGGGATTGATCGCTACTTCTTCTTCCCAACAATTAAAAATATTTACCTGTTTATGATTGATGCGGTTATATTCACGCGTGCTCTGATAATTGAAACTCACTTCCGGAATTGATTTGCGGTAAAAATTAATGAGTTTGTTGGAAGCAAAAATTACAGGGGTACAAAATTCCAATATACGATGGTCAGAAAAAGTCTTAATGATCAGTTCGGTTCCGATCCCGTTAAGGTCTCCCACTGAAATTCCAATCAACGGTCTATGTTGTGGTGCGTTCATGCTTAATGATTTCGAACAATAAAAATACGAAAAATATACCGTTTGCCGGTTCCCAGTTTTCGGCAACAGGCAACTGGCAACCTGTAAATATTTACTTTTGCGCACAGTATGTTCACAATAAAAAAATCTCTTGGTCAACATTTTTTGCATGATGAAAATATCTGCCGCAAAATAATTGCTGCTCTGCGGAAATCTCCTTTTGATCAATTGCTTGAAGTAGGTCCCGGGACTGGCGCGTTAACCAAATATCTTTTAGAAATGGAGCACATTGATTTCAAAGCTGTGGAAATTGATAAAGACAAGATACGGTTCTTACTAAATCAGTACCCTTCGCTTTATAATAAATTGCTCGAGAATGATTTTTTAGAAATGGAAAAGCCCTTCGCGGGAAAGTTCACGATTGTTGGTAATTTTCCCTATAATATTTCATCACAGATTGTTTTTAAAGTCATTGACTGGAAAGAAAACGTAGAGGGTATGATCGGGATGTTTCAAAAAGAAGTTGCGCTGAGAATTGCTGCAAAACACGGAAATAAGGCTTATGGTGTGATCAGTGTTTTGGTTCAGGCATTTTTTCAGGTCGAATTCTTATTTGAAGTAAGCGAAAAATCCTTTATGCCTCCGCCAAAAATCAAAAGCGCGGTAATAAGATTAAGCCCAAGGGTTGAAGATTTAAAAGTTAAGGAAGAGAGAAAATTTTTTGTTTTGGTGAAGACTGCATTCAATCAGCGCAGGAAAACATTACGCAATGCAGTCAGGAGTTTATTTGATGAATTAATTTTGCAGGATGAAATTTTTAACAAACGTGCAGAGCAATTGTCTGTGGAAGAATTTGCGATGCTCACTTTTAAAATGAAGGAATAAAAGTTGAAAATCAATGACCAGGAAAGTTATCATTACCGCCAAAGTTCATGAATATTTAATTGAACGATTGACCAAACAAGGCTACACGGTTTTGCATTTGCCGCAAATCACTTATGAAGAATTGGCAAATCAGCTAACCGATGTCGAAGGATTGATCGTTACCACCAGATTAAAAATCGATAAAAATATCATTGACAAAGCACCAAAATTAACATGGATCGGCCGGCTTGGAAGCGGGATGGAATTGATTGACACCGTGTATGCGGAAAAAAAGAAAATAAAATGTGTTAGCAGTCCGGAAGGTAACCGGAATGCGGTTGCCGAGCATGTCCTCGGCATGTTGCTTAACCTGATGAACAAAATTTCTGCAAGCAACGATGAAATTAAAAAAGGCAAATGGCTGCGCGACTTTAACCGGGGAACCGAACTCATGGAAAAAACGGTCGGGATTATCGGCTTTGGAAATACTGGAAGCGCGCTTGCAAAATTGTTGTCATCCTTTAACGCAACCATCCTTGCTTTTGATAAATACGAATTTGGATTTGCAAAAGCGAATGTGCACGAGGCGAATATGGATCAGATTGCGCGCTACGCAGATGTAATCAGTCTGCATGTCCCGTTAACAGATGACACTTTTCATTTAGCCAACGATAAATTTTTTAACGCGCTGGAAAAAAAACCTTATTTTATCAATGCTTCACGAGGCAAAGTACATGATACGGCTGCAATGATTAATGCCTTGCAGAACAATAAGATTTCTGGTGCGGCACTCGATGTTTTGGAAAATGAAAAGTTGGATTCCTATTCTGCAGACGAAAAAAAGCAGTTGGATTGGCTATTGAATCAACCCAATGTAATTATCACCCCGCATATTGCAGGCTACAGCCATGAGGCGTTCTATAAAATGTCCAGGGTGCTGCTGGATAAATTGGGTATATGAGGTGCGGGATCAGGCAATTGTTAAATTGCTGAATTGTGAAATAAATTTTGCTTTTCCGAAAATTTTTTATCTTTGCAGGTATAAATAGTGCAACGCTTCAGCGAAAACTGAGGCGTTGTATTTTTTTTCTTTTTTATAAACGAAGGAGGTGATTATGAGTGATATTAATTATTTTACCAAGGAGTCGTTGCGGCAATTGCAAAAGGAGCTTCAGAAATTGAAAGCCGTCGACAGACCCGCGGCATCAAAAGCCATCGCCGAAGCGCGCGAAAAAGGGGATCTTAAAGAAAATGCGGAGTATGACGCTGCAAAAGAGGCGCAAGGTTTGCTGGAGGCCAAGATAAAAAAATTCGAAAGCGAATTAGCCAATGCGCGCATCATTGATGAAGAAAACATAGATACCAGCAAAGTTTCGGTACTTACAAAAGTTACTGTTACCAATTTAAATACAAAAAAACAGGTTACCTATCATCTTGTTTCAGAAAAAGAAGCCGATCTGAAATCAGGAAAAATCTCTGTTACGTCGCCCATTGGCAAAGGGTTATTGGGGAAAAAAGTAGGCGAGACGGCGGAAGTAACTGCACCAGCGGGGATAATAAAGTTTACTGTTGAACACATTTCCATTTAAGGTTTCCGGTTTTGCGTTTCACTAAAGGACCGGCACTTATCCCTGTTTTCCCGGGCAGGGTATGGATATTTTTTAAATTCATTTGAAATTTATTTCTTCCAGTCTTCCGTCTTCAAAGCCGATGATGGCTTTACTTGCCATATTTATGAATAACCCGGTTTCTACAACTCCGGGGATCAAATGAAGTACGTGGTTTACTAATGAAGGATCGGGAATTTTTTCGCAAAAACAATCCAAAATATAGTGTTGATGGTCCGTGATAAAAACGTTGCCGTTTTTTTCACGGAGCCTTACTTCTTTGCAAAACCCTGATTGAATAATCTTTTGTTTTGCCTGTTTGTACCCAAAGGTGATCACTTCAACAGGCAATGGGAATTTGCCAAGTTCGGTTACCAGTTTGCTGCTGTCTGCAATAATGATTAATTCCTGGGAAGCGCTGGCAACAATTTTTTCCCGCAAGAGGGCCCCGCCCCCGCCTTTGATTAATTGACCCCGCGGGTCAATTTCATCAGCGCCATCAATGGTAAGCGATAATTGATCTACTTCATCCAGACTGCTGACCGTGATGCCATTTTTTTTTGCAAGTGCTGATGTTTGGTCCGATGTGGGAACGATCGTAATCTGAAGTCCAAGCTTAACCCTTTTTCCCAACTCGTCAATTAACCAGTAAACGGTGCTGCCGGTTCCCAAACCAATGGTTGAACCTGATTTTACAAAATCAGCCGCATAAACACCTGCTCTTTTTTTTAATTCCTCCTGTGATAACATGTTATTCCGGTTAAGTAGGATCGTTTTCAAATTATTCGTAAAAGCCCAGGCGATTTTTTAATTGTTTTATTTCTTGTTGCAGGTTTTCCATACGGCTTAATAAATGAGAAATGATGTCTAAATTTTCCGCAGGTATATTTAATTCCTGGTGCAGGCGAACAAATTTTTCCAATTGCCCGAGGTGATCTGTCTGTACATACACACTTTGCTGAACCATAGTGGTTTCGATCAATCCATTTTGCTCCAGTATTTGAATAAAATCGGAATCAACATGATGATACCTGCAAAATTCGGCAATAGAAATCAGGTTTTCATTTTCCATATAGCTGGTTTACATCGTTGACAATTTTTTGAATAGTTCTTTTTGTTCATGAGAAAGATTTGTCGGAAGCTTTATATTCCATTTTATATACAGATCGCCAAATTCCCCGTCTTTTTTATAGATTGGAAACCCTTTGCCTTTTAATCGGATACGGCTTCCATTCTGCGATTCAGGTTTAACGGTTATTTTTATGGATCCGCTTAAGGTTTCGACAATTTTTTCTCCCCCGAGCAGGGCAGTGTACAGGTCAATGTCTTCGTTCACGTAAATATCATTTCCTTTGCGTTGATACCTGCTGTCTTCTTTTATCATAAATGTGATATACAGGTCGCCGTTTGGTCCGCCATTTATGCCCCGAGAGCCGTAGCCTCCCAATTTTATTTTTTGTCCGTCTTCTACCCCCGCGGGGATGGTAATGCGAATGTTTTTTTCGTCAACCGTTATGGTTTGTTTGTGCGTAGCATACACATCTTTTAAGTTAAGGTGCAATTCGGCATTGTAATCATTGCCGCGAAATGTGGCTCTTTTTGATCTTCCGGTATCAGCCTGCTGACCAAACATCGAAGAAAAGAAATCAGAAAAATCACCTTCGTCAAAATCGCCCGAAAAACCATATCCGCTGTCGCCATGTGTGTGGTGCTGACGCTGTTGCTTTGCCGCTTCGAATTGATCAGCATGCTGCCAGTCTTTTCCATATTGATCATATTTCTTTCTTTTCACGGGGTCACTCAACACTTCGTTGGCCTCATTAATTTGCTGGAACTTCTTGTTGGCTTCCTTATCGTTTGGATTCAGATCAGGATGATGTTTGCGCGCGAGTTTCCGGTAAGCTTTTTTGATGTCTTCTTCAGATGCATTTTTATGTAACCCCAGGATTTTATAATAATCAATGAATTCCATGGCTCAAATTTATGATGCGTGATTGAATTAAAAGATAAAATATTTTACCACCGATTCCGCAAATTAAATTCAAAAGAATTGTCAGCGGAAAAACCAGCTGTGGCACCCGCGCAGTTTGCAGGAAATAATCAGCCATTATCTTTGCCAAATAAATCCCGATAAAAATGACAATCTTTTCCAGGATAATCGCCGGTGAGATTCCGAGTTATCGAATAGCCGAAGACGAAAATTTCTTTGCTTTTTTAGATATTTTTCCGATGCGCGAAGGACATACTTTGGTCGTTCCGAAAATGGAAACCGATAATTTGTTTGATCTGCCGGACAATTATTTAAATAAACTGTTGTTGTTTGCAAAACCAATTGCCAAAGCGATAGAAAAGTCTTTTGCCTGCAACCGCTGCGGTTTGTCTGTTGTCGGATTAGAAGTTCCTCATGCACATTTGCATCTTATCCCCATTGACAGCGCAGATGATTTAAATTTTACGCGCGAGAAAATGAAATTAACGCCAGAAAATTTGCTTGCAGCCCAGAAAAAGATCCTGAGTCATCTAAGGTGAGGATGGGAAAATAAGGCAGCCCAGATCCGTGTTCAG
>DATGFZ010000290.1:0-8059 GCA_035308805.1 Puia sp.
GGACTGGAATCCGGCGGGGTTATTGATCACTGAAACTTTTCCAAAACCAGCCATCCGGAAATGGCTGTGAACGTCATCCTCCGAGTAAAAACGATACTTGCCGTACACACTTACGCCTTCAAATTTCAGGTTTTGCTGATACATATCTGACGCATATGCATTGAGGTGAATCATTATTTTTTTGCTTACCCCAAACATGATCTCCGGGTCCAGCCTGATCGCATAGGCGCCTGCGGGTTTCATATCAAAGAGCTTTGTATTAAAACGAATGCCTATGCTTCCCGTAGCCATGTTGCTTGCAGGTTCTGTAGAAACATAGAGCTCCTGCGGGGTTGCAGATAGCGCATTGCAGACAAGGATCATGCAGAAAATAATCTTTCTCATAATAAGAATTTAGCAGGCAAACGAGCTGCCTGGGGAGCCCATTAAATGGTTACATGATAAATTCTCCCGGCAGGTGCAAAGGATCCGTCCTTTGATTTACAGCAATTGCTCATCAGACCTGTTTGATAACAGGGCATCGATGTATACAGAGCGTATTTTTTGAATTCTTTTGCAGAAACATAATGTTTATCGATCAGCTGCAAACGTTGAACACCGTTCAGGGTTTGCGGTTTCACATGCATAAAATGAAAATTTACGCCTTCGACAGCAACGTGGTCGTCGTTGTTTATTTTTTGATCATTCCAGGTTATGGTCAACCAGAATTTTGCGATGGAGAAGCCTGCTCCTTCAACCTTTTTCTTTATCGCGTCAATGTCTACCGTGGTATTTTTCCTGAATGTAATTTCAAAGATGTTTTTGTTCAGGTCGGTATTTACGCTTTCAATAAACGGAACTGTTTTTAGTGCCTTATTTATGGCATTGCTGCACATCGAGCAGGTTAGTCCGCTTGCCTGGAATTCGGCTTTTTCCAGTTGTGCATTTACCAGAAAAGGAATAATAAATAAAGAAGCGAGAATAAGTATTTTTATTTTTTGCGTTTTCATAAATGAAATGTTTAGAATAATTGAATGAATTTTGATGCAGCGGTTATTCATAATAATAACCTGATCAGGTCTCATTCAAATTATATTCTGAAAACGCAATCGTGAAGATAAACGGCCGATAGTCGGTGATCAGGTGGAGAATAATACTGCGACGGAGTCTTTTTTTCAAGCCCTTGTGCAATCTGTAAATGATTGACAGCAATATAATTTATCACTGCCTGCTGCCGGACAACATAAATACCTGCTTTTGTGGTCTGCTGATCCGCGGAGAGCTTGATTATCTTAAGTTCGGCATGGCAGCATCCGGTCTTATTTTCCATCCCGCACCTGCTGCAGGTTTTGCTGCGGCTGTAGGCATAATCAATGCTGCTTACGCGTCCCATACAGTATTGTATGTTTACCGCAAATCCGCATACTGCGACCAGATAGAGAAGGGATAATATGCTTACGCAGACTTTCTTCATAAATGACGGATGTAAAATTAACATATTGTTCCTGCTCTTCAAAGCCAAATCCATGTTATTGTTCTTTTTTCCTGCTGGAAAGAACAAAAGCCGGATTGGAGCACAGATGGTCACCCCTTGATGCATCAGCGCGTGAAAATTTTTTGATATTAGGCAGTCTCAGTTTACAAAAGACCAGAAAAATCCGAATCGAATTTGTAAACCCTTGTCGGGATAATTCGGCGCGAGATAATTGAAGTTATTAAATCCGAAACCATTGGCGCTGCCGACCTGCAGCGTATTCAGGTTTTCTGCCCGGATATAAGCCGTAAAACTGCGAAGTCGGATATTGAGATAGCCGGTAATATCGGGTAAATGCTCCCGGATGGTGGTATCGTTTTGAATAAAAAATTGTCCGTTTGGAGCGGAATAATTATCCGCCTTATAACCCGTGTAATAGCGGATGTCCAATCCGAAAGAAAGATCAAGATTTTTATATCCGAAATTTCCTTCATAAGAAAATTGATTTCGGGTAACCATTGCCGGTAGATGCACGGGCGTTGCGCCGGCTTGTTGTTGAACGGTAAGCGAGGTTCGCCATACCAGATGCCTGTGCCAGACGAATTTTTTTTCAGCCGTTAATTCCAGCACATTGAAAGGAGAGGACTGTTGATTTTCTTTATAGTAGTCGGTGAAATAATGATAGTTATTAACGAGATAATAGTTCCCCGAGAGATGGAAATTATGCAATGGCTGATCGAGTGAGGCAAACAGGTGGGTAATGTTTTCCTTGTTGAAATTTTGACCTGACTGAAAACTAAAACTACTGGCGCGGTCATACACAAACGACGGAGTCCGGTTCGTATTTTGAAAGCCAACCTGCAGGTAGCCTATCTGTTTGCTGATGTATCGTCGCAAAGTAATGTAGGTGCTGTAGTTTGCCGCGTAAATGCCGGCAAGGTAAAATTTCCCGTTTGCTTCAATATCCCATTTTTGATTTCTTGTTTTATTGCGATATTCTGCATGTAAATAAAAATTATAAAACGAAGTTGAACTGCTGTCAAAAATTCCGCCAAGATATTCAGCCGTTGCGCCGACCTTTATGAATTGCTGGGGGTTTTTGGGTTCAGGAAACTGGTACAAAGAAAAATCGTTTAACATTTGCCGCCAGTAGTCCTGCTTGGAAAAAGAATCACGGGAAAAGTTAATCGTATAGGGGGAACGGGAAGTTATATAATTATAGTTGGCTGCATAGTACGCCGAATCGATATCATTGTCGGTAAAATTGTATTTGTAGGTGCTGTATTGAATGGTATGTTCCGCGCGAAAGAAAGGATAAAATAACGGAATTACGGTGCTGTCGGTTACGATGGAATCTTTTTTTCCGATTATATCATATTGCTGACGTAGCATGTAGGTCGTGGTTTGGTATCTGGTTCCCGTGAGTATGCTTGTAGCATAGGGCCCGTCCGAATAAGGACTTCCTTGTCCAAGATTTGTTGGAACGGTGGTGCGATCGGTAAACGTAATGGAATCAAGGTCCGCCAGGTTTTGCAATCCCCCGTTGTCGGCTGCCAGCAATTTATTTCCTATGAAAATCAGGAATGCCTGGTAACGTTTATTGAGCGATTGGTACCACGAACTGAAGCGATAATTGTTGTGATTGGTATTTTGACTTTGGAAAGTTCCCGAAGAGCTTATTAAACGATATTGAATGGCGGCATTCCAGTTTGGTTTGATGTTTTGGGTATGGATGATGCCGATATATTGTTCTTTTTTGCTGCCCAGCAAATACCCCAGTTCGGTGTATGGCCTGGTTGTGTTATAAAAACGCGTTTCATCGACGGTAAACAGGTAGGGATCATAGGCATGAAATCCGGGATCCCATCCCGTTTGCATCAGGGGTGTAAAAATAAGGTTGTGGGAGGGTGTTCCGTAATTGCCAAGGTCCGTATAATTCCATGGCAAGGGATATTTTTTTGTGAAATCATAAATGGTGGAATCTAGTTTCTTCAGCCTGCTCGAATCCAGAAAACGATAATTGATGGTGATGGAATCTTCCAGCCCGGTACGGTGTTGCAGCGCGCTGTCCTTGCCCTTACTGCCACCACCCCGGTTTCTGAATTTTGTAGCCATATCATCTTGCGCATGAAGAGATAAGGCGACTCCCAAAAAAAATATTATGATGCTGCTCTTCTTATCCACTTTCAAAAATATAGCCGACAAATTAATTAATAAACGTTTGTTGCCGGTTATTGTAACGTTAATATTATAATTCAGTTATTAATTGCTTAAAAATGGCTGCCAGTTTGGGTTCTGCGTTTTCGGCTGCCTGCAGCACCTCTTCGTGGGTGATGACGTTATCCTCTTCACGAATACCCATGTCCGTTATAACGCTTATGGCTACGACTTTCAATCCTGCGTGAACTGCGGCGATCACTTCCTGAACCGTGCTCATGCCAACAACATCCCCCCCGGCGAAATGTAAAAATTTATACTCTGCGCGGGTTTCAAATGTGGGTCCGGTAACGCCTGCATAAACACCTTCTTTTAGAGGTATGTCTAATCTGGCGGCGATTGCTTTTACTTTGGTGATGAGTTGTTTATTGTAAGGTTCGCTCATGTCTGGAAAACGCAAACCGAGCTCGACATGATTTTTTCCGATCAGCGGATTGACGGTCAGCAAACTGATATGATCCTTGACAATCATCAGGTCCCCAACTTTAAAGGAAGGATTGATTCCCCCCGCGGCATTTGAAATCAATAACAGGTTAACCCCTAAAAATTTCATTACCCTGATTGGAAATACCACCTGTTGTGGCGTATATCCTTCATAATAATGAAACCTTCCCGACATGGCAACAACGTCCTTACCCCCAAGTTTCCCAAATGTCAGTTTTCCATGATGTCCTTCAACAGTTACAGCGGGAAAATGAGGAATCTCAGAATAAGCAATTTCTTTTTCTACAACAATTTCTTTGGCAAGATTGCCCAAACCGCTACCCAGCACAATTCCTATTTCAGGTTTTGCAGAACAATTTTTTTTTATGAATGAAGTGGTTTCTTTCAACTGTTCAATAATATCCGTTGGCATATTCCTTATCTTGTTTTGTAATAATTGATCTGATTAAAAATTTACATGGCTGCAAATATAAGGAAACAGATATGCAACAGTTTTTTGGGTATTCTTCATTATTTTCGTTTAAATATTTGATATGAATATCCACGAATACCAGGCAAAAGAACTGCTAAAAAAATATAACGTTCCTGTTCAGGAAGGAATTCCTGTCGACAATGCGGGCGCAGCAGAAGAAGCGTACAAACAAATTAAAGTGCAAACCGGGAATAGTTTTGCTGTAGTGAAGGCGCAGATCCATGCAGGTGGCCGTGGCAAAGGAAAAATTCTCGGTACCGAGCAGCGGGGAGTTGCTGTTGGTAAAAACGCAGAAGAAATAAAACAGATCGCCTCCAATATATTAGGGGGGACGTTAGTAACCATTCAAACCGGACCTGCAGGTAAAAAAGTAAATAAGGTATTGATTGCACAGGACGTTTATTATCCGGGTCCGATCCCGGTGAAAGAATTTTATTTATCCATATTGCTTGACAGGGCAAAAGGACAAAATGTTATCATGTACAGCACCGAAGGGGGTATTGATATTGAAGAAGTGGCACACAAAGCGCCTGAAAAAATATACAAGGAATGGGTTTATCCAGGAGGAGGATTGCAACCCTTTCAGGCAAGAAAAATCGCCTTTAATTTAGGATTAAACAGCGAAGCATTTAAGAACTGCGTTCGATTTGTTACTCATTTATATAATGCTTACGTGGGGTTGGATTGCAGTATGCTCGAAATAAATCCCCTTTTTAAAACCAGCGATGAAAAAATTATCGCTGTTGATTGCAAAATGAATTTGGATGATAATTCATTGATGCGTCACCCTGAGCTGGAAGCGTTGCGGGATATTAATGAAGAAGATGCTACGGAAGTGGAAGCAGGAAGATATAATTTGAATTTTGTAAAACTAGACGGCAACGTTGGCTGCATGGTGAACGGCGCCGGACTGGCCATGGCGACAATGGACATGATAAAACTCAGTGGCGGCGAACCGGCAAATTTTTTAGATGTAGGCGGTACGGCGAACGCGCAAACTGTTGAAGCGGGTTTTCGCATTATTCTGAAAGACCCGAAAGTAAAAGCAATTCTGATCAATATTTTTGGCGGAATTGTCCGTTGTGATCGCGTTGCGCAGGGTGTCATTGACGCGTATAATTCCATTGGCGACATTAAAGTGCCCATCATTGTTCGTCTGCAGGGAACCAACGCAACCGAGGCAAAAAAATTAATTGAGGAAAGCGGGCTGAAAGTGCAGTCTGCCATTTTACTCAGCGAAGCAGCTGCATTGGTGAATAAAGCGGTATCATGATTGATAAGGTATATCGAAAATATTGGAGAAGTGCCAGAGCGGTTGAACGGGACTGACTCGAAATCAGTTGTACGCGTAAGTGTACCGGGGGTTCGAATCCCTCCTTCTCCGCGATTAAATTTATAGAATCCTTACCAGATAAAGATTATGTGTTTTTAGGCATACAAGGGTAGTGGAAAGGGTAGTAAATCTCAAGGCCTTCTATTTCCCAATGGGGTCCGTGAGTTTTTCTGCCAAGTTCAATGTCGAAGTAAAATTTATATATACTATATATAAATGATAGTCAATTCCGTTTGAAGTCAAAAACCGCGTAGATGTGAACTTCAACTTGACACTGTCGATGATGAGCGAATTCGTCACGACGATTTTGGTATTCTTCAAGTAACAGAGCAGTATTGAAAATTTGAAGAAGCTAAATTAGTTTACAGCAGGATTATTTATTGGAATACCTAACATTTCAAATACATAATCCATTGCTAATGCAACAGAATAACCGGAATTTGAAATCTCAGTATGAGTTATATTATTGGACTGATTTATCCAATTTTCACTATAAGGAATAAACTGGAGTATGACCCCAATTACGTGGTGAGAATAATGGTTTCCATGAAATTCTACCTGCACTGCTGGGCCACCACTATTTCCATAGTAAACTGGACAATCTAAAATTATTGTTCCTTGTGCAATATATAAATTTGCAATTATTCCTTTTCGTAGTAACGGTCTTGTATAATCAAATTGAGGAGATTGTTTTATTCCTAGTGAACTTGGATATCCATACATATAAACATCATTCGAAATCAGAACTTGGTTAATAAATTTTATCCCAGTGGTTGAGGAGACCGACACAACTCCTGTACTTCCTTGTTGAATTAAATTTATGCCATTCAACAAGTTTATTGAATAGCCTACACCCGCGGGATTAGGGTTTATAGTCCCGATTATAAATCCAGCAATATCCTTAGTAGGGTGCTGAAATATCTCCCCTGCTTGGATTAATGCTTCTAGATTGACTTGGTAAATAGTAATGGTTGGGTCGCTTATGATCCTTGACGGACATTTTAAAGTTGCAGTATTTCCCCGCAAATTCAAATTATCAAATAAAACATGTTTTGCAGTTATTAAGTATAAGTGAGTTCCAGTATTCAACAAAAATCCGGAACCACTAAACCCATTATTAAGTTCAATTAAGATTGGAAAGAAAACGGCCAGTGCAAAAATTTAAAATTGTTGACAGCAATCTTGGTTGCAAACCGCAGAAATTTAAAATTTTCTGCCATCACCTCACAAAAATCCCCGTAGCGACGGAATTCGTGCTGGACAAATAAGTCAGGATGCCGTTCTTCCAGTAAGCGGCCCTGCCATCGTTGTAACCGGCAACATATACATCGGAGCCTTTGACAGCGATCGCCGATCCCTGGCTGTTGGTTCCCGGGCCAGCGAGGATGGTAAGCACCCCGTTTTTCCAGTACGTCGCTTTCTGCGACCCATCTGCTAAAATTTCCATGCCGCAAATGTATACGTCGGTCCCCGACACCCACATTGAATTGGTATACGATCTGCTGCCCGCATCAGCGGGTAACATGACCGGGCTGCCGTTCTTCCACACGGTCGCCGCCCATGTGCCATTTATATTTGTCGCCCCGCATGCATACACATCCGAGCCCTGCACATAGACGGCACTGGCACCGGCATTCGTATCCGGTGCAGCGGTTAAATCGGTTATCACCCCGTTTTTCCAGTAACAGGCGCCGGTATTGCTATTGCCTGCTACATACACATCCGTACCGGAAACAAACAATCCATTGGCATAGCACCCGCTCGCAAAACCTACCGAAGTGATCGGTGTAATGACAGAATCCAACTTAAAAGATTGCCCGTTTTTCCAGAACAACGCATACAGCGCAGAATCGTTCCATTCCCAACCCTCACCACCGCCGAGTCCGCCGCTTCCCGCAGCATACACATCCGAACCCGAAACGTGCAGGCCGGTAATATAGGTGTTCGAGGTGGAAGAGGGCAAAGTAACCGGAACACCATTTTTCCAATACGTGGCAATAACACGGTCGGTGTCATTGATCCGGACAGCTCCGCCAATATAAACATCGTTCCCATCCACGAAAACACAGTTGGCAATGGCATGACCCAGGTATTCCGTGGTCCCGGCGTTCCAGATCAATGAGGAATCGGTAGTATAACT
>DATGFZ010000291.1:0-18108 GCA_035308805.1 Puia sp.
ATATCAGCAGGAGTCCCAATCCTATCCAACCCTGTTCTGCAAATACTTTCATGTAGCCGCTATCCGGTGGAAATTTTTCAAGATAATGCCCCGGATTGTATTTGCTGCCTTCGGGGATACAGGTGAAAATTCCGCCCCCCATAGGGTGATCATATAAATAAGGTTGAACATGATGCCTGTTTAAATCCCGGATCGTGGCAGACGCGTCTTTATTTCCTTGTGTAAATGTTGACCGTATCCGACCAATTGCCGGCGGACTAAAAGGCATATACATGAGCGTTAGAAAGCCTACTATACAAAAAAAACCAAAAACCAAAGTGCGCTTTTCATTGATCGTGGTGATCATGTAAAATAGAATTCCGGCAACAACCATTAATGTGGCAGTACGTGTACCTGAATAAGCATATGCCATTAAATTAAATAGCGCCGCAACGGATAGCCAAAACCTGAGTTTTAGCTTTTTTTCCCGTATAACTAAAATGATACACTGGGTGGCAACAGAAGCAAAATACACGCCTGACGATGCGGGATCTGACAAAATGGAAAATTTGCGTAATAATCCCCATTGCAAATACAGACCGAATTGCTTGGGATGAGCATTGAGCCATTGCCATTCAAAATCAAACAATCCAAACCACTGCTGTTTGCATGCGTACACGGCGAGAATTGTTGTGAATATTATCCAGAAATAAATAAAAAACCTTACTCTTTTCCAGGTGTCAAACAAACAGTAACAGCACATGAAAAAACACAACTGGAGAAAATATTTCCTCGTATAACTAAACCAGCCCAATTTGCTGAACATATTGGGATTCAATACCTGGATTATATAAAAGGCAAGCAATATCAATAAACCGATGGAAATGGGATTTAATAAAAATTGTTTATCCAATCCTGTGCGGTACTTATATTTGATGACTACGCTGAAAAAAAGTAAGTAAGCGAATATATCGGTAATGCTTCCGAAAGCAACGTCGACGTTTGGCATTAACCGGCCAAGAAACGACGGGAGCGATGAGAAAACTATGGTAAAAAATAATCCGAAATAGGGATTTCGTAAAAAGAAAACAATGATAAAAATGGCAACGAACACGCCAAGGAAAAGAATCCCGGTTTTGACATCAACCAAGGTGGTACAAAACGCGCATCCAACAGCCAGTAATGCCAAAATAAAATAGCCTGAAACAGTATTTAATTTCTTTTCAAGAAAATTATATTTCAGCCAACCTGCTTCGGCATTATTTTTATGTAAAAGGCTATAATTATTCATTAGGGTCAGTAAAAAACAAATTTAATAAATATAAAAATTAAAAAAATAATGAAGAGCATTGTCAATACCACTTCCGCAGCTTTATTATTTGATTTTTCCGTTGTTGCCATTTATTATTTTTTATTCTCAATAAAAACCTGGTGATAGGCGTCCCCCAACATACCAATGCTATTTTCCCAACTGTGCGTAAGGGCAAAATTTATTCTTCTTTCTTTTTCATGGTCGCTTAAAAACTGTTCGTTAGAAAGGATCAGGTTAATCTGGGTAACATAATCCTCTTTTGTTTTGCAAAGAAAAACATAATCACGAAACATTTCCATGGCAAGCGTTGCCGTTGCGACCACTGGTTTACCCATCACGAGGTATTCATCAATTTTACGCGGATAGTTTCCTACCGTGAGGGGATTAATCATTTGAGGATTCATACAAATATTGAAATGAGAAATGTAAGCCGGAATTTCCTCCAGCTTTTTCAAACCCGTGAAATGAATATTATTGTAATTATTTAATTTACTTTTTTCAAATGTTTTGTCAACGGGTCCTACAAATACAATGCTGTACTCGGGAAAAGAAATAGCAATATGTTCTATCACCGAGATATCCAAACGCATGCTGGTTACCGCACCACAATAACCAATAATGGGACGGTTGATTGTCGCAATATCATCGGGCATTGGATAGTTTGTGCTGAGGTAATTCTTGAGATCACACCCCTGTTCAATATCAAAGGTCATTTCATTCCACTGGGCAGCATAGTTCGCCAGATAAGCCGAATTGGCAACAACTAAATCAGCTTTTTTGATGATTTTTTCCTCCAGCCTGGTACCGTGTTTTCTGAAATAAGGCTGTATCGTTAAAAAGTCGCGTATGTAAAAAATATAATGGCTGCATTCTAAATATTCCTTCTGGTACAAACCTCGGTAAAAGTCATTGTCGTTGATGAAAATGAAATCTTTGAATGAAAGTTTTTTTATCACCCTTTTGATAGCTCCTGCCAAACGCCTGTTGTTAATTTTATTAAGTATATCATACACGGCGTCGATGGAAATCCAGTTAATGGATTCCATCACAATGTCTGGATTATACAACCACAGATTTTCTTCGATCTGGGTTAATTCTGTTTTCTTTTTTAATTGATTGGATTCATTCTTTTTTCTTAATAAGGAATTTCTGTCGGGCGCGCGGTTTACAAATAAAACCCGGTTGTATTTTGCAAGTTCAAAAGCCATTTCCTTAAAATTGAAGCCAATCCCGGATTCCCATGGTTGAAAACTGAACAAAACAATATCCTTATTCTTGATAAAATTGTGTTGCATTAAACTGGCATCAATTGCTTTTAATGGAAATGGTTAATATATCCCAAACTGAATGATCACGCATCCAGGTAATCTTTTTCAACGTTGTTTAATATGGCGCCAATAAATTTGTCAGATGTGGAATTTTTCAAAAACTGAAGCGATTCTTTATCAATTTCACCCAATGAATTCTTGGCCGAATAAACGATCACTATTCCGTCTGCATATTTTGAAAGTTCCTTACTGTCGGCATGATTATCCAGCGCGGCACCTTCAATAAAAATAAAATCATAATGCTGACCTACTTTGTGTAAATTAAATAACAGGTTGTTTTTAGGTAAAACTTCTGCTGGAGTGTAATTGCCCTCATTGCATCCGATGACATCCACATTAACGATGTCAGTAAGGGTTGTAATGCCCCATATCTTATCAGTTGGATTATCCTGAACACCCAAAGTAAAATTCTCCAAAGTCGGTTTAGCCGAAAATTTTCTTGTCAACGTGTTATTGGAAAAATTAGCATCAATCAACAATATCTTTTTCTTGGTCATGCTGAATGTGTACGCCAATGCTTCAAGAAGGGTACTCTTTCCTTCCTGTGGTTTTAAACTGCTTATCAAAATGATTTTTTTACCGCTATTTTCCAACTCAAACCGCAGCTTTCTAAAACTTTCAATAAAAATTTTGCTGTTTAAATTGGTATTTTCTGAACTGCCCATGTCAAAATTCTCTTTCATGTCTCTTTTAGCCAGATCCATTTTGTTTACGACGGTCATTAATTTCAAATTGGTTTCTCTTTGAAAAATGGATGGGCTTCTCAATGAAGAATCGAGAAATTCAAGAATTATAATAATTAAAGAAACGATAAGAAACATGGCAACACCAGAAACGCCGACAATTATCGTTCTGTGCAAAGGCATTGCTTTTATAGGTGGCTGCCCCATTAATGTCTGACGGAAATTAAAATCAGGGTTTACCGTGAGGTCCTGTGATTGGAACACGCTGTTCTTGTATTTGGTTAATTCATCCTGAGCGCTTTTTAAATCACTTTCCATGGCGTTGGCAACAACTTCACTTCCGCCGCCCGAGTTGGCGATTCCTTTGTACACATTTACCTGCTGACGGTAAACATCCAGGTTTTTTCGTGAGGCTTCTATGTCTCCTTGTATTTCGGATCTTTTATTGATTAACGTTTCACGGGTAGTTTCAATTCGCTCGGCGCTTTTTACCGGGTCCGTGGTGCTTCCCGCTGAATAAAGATTGTTTATTTTTGTGATGTTGCTGGTAATTTTCGCCTGTATATCCGGGTCATTGCCGCCTTTTTGCATGTTTTGAGCGGATAAATTATCATTTTCTTTCTTTAATCTTAGAATTTCGGAGTTGTTGTTATTCTGGGACGTCGTAGAACTGGGATTGTTTTTATCGAGGTTTTGCAATTGATTGTTTACCACATCTAATGCAGAGATAAGTTTGTTTAAATTTGTTTGCTCATTCGTATACCGGGAATCTGCTTCTGAGGCGCTTGAAACCGCCGCCGCCTGTACGTCTCCCGTTTTTGAATTTCCGTATTTTGCCCTGAAGTTTTCCAGCCTCGATTGCAGGCTATCCACTCTTTTTTGTTGCGCTCTTGTCAGGCTATCCAGGTGAGTCAGGGATTCTTTAGTTACAACCGATTGCAGCGAATTATAAAATTCCAGGAATTTCTGACCAATGGTATTCACGACAAATGCACTCAGTTCAGGGCTTTCAGACGAAAATTCCACCAGTAAGAAATCTGAGTTCTTTATCCGTTCGATGTATAATTTTTTCAGGATTTCATAATCGTCATATTCGTATAACAGCAACAGATCCCAAACCCTTCTTTCCTGTTCATCATAGCTGCTCAATAAATTGAGTGTGGTAATTTTTTTATGAAGGATTTCTTTGGCTTTTGAAAAATCCACCAGGGTATAGGCAGTGTCTTTTTTTTGCTTGTCGGTCAGAATTCTGAATGGATGCGATGATTCGATATCATGGAGCAACAATTCATAGGATAACATCCCTAAAACCGTGGGTGATTGAAACGTTTCTATAACGTTGTTAAATCGAAGGTCAATCTGGTTGATGTCAAATATTTCACTGGTTTGCAAGGATACTTTGCTCGTTTGGGTTAGACCGGTAGAGTATTGCGCATCTGAAACATAACTTTTTTTCATGAAAAAGGTAAAGGCCAGGGCAGCGCCGAATGCGATGAAGGTGCTAAAAAAGATAATCCATTTTTTTTTAAACAACGCGTTTAACAGGTAATTGAAGTCCATGGGGCTATTTTATATTTTCAATTTTACAAACTGAAACGTAATAACGCTCTTTTCGGTTTAGTGAATATGTACAAACAAAAAAAATTGTTTTATTATGCTTGGTATGAACGGCTTTCGCAGGAAAAAGACTATAACCTGAAGTGTATTTTGGTAAATACTGACCATGAAAGATCAGGAAAACTGACCATTTTGGCCAAAAGTAGGGATTATTTTCTAAAACCTTATGAATACAAATGACCTGGGAGAACACTGTGGAATCACCCGGAAAGTCCATAAATTATTAACGCTGCAAATACTATTATATTTTCACAGTCGTTTATTTATTTACTATTTTATAGATTGAAAATGACAGCATTAAAAATTATTTTTTGGTTGAGTCTATTTATTATTTTCTATAGCTATATCGGTTATGGCATTTTGCTCTATGTGCTGGTCAGGATTAAAAAAGTATTTGACAGGAGCAAACCGGAAAACGCAGGCAAAGAGCCATTTGAACCGGAAATCTCACTTATCGTTTCTGCTTACAATGAGCAGGAATTTATTGAAAGAAAAATCAAGAACACACTTGCTCTTGCCTATCCTGCAAATAAGCTCAAAGTAATTTTTATCACAGACGGTTCATCAGACAATACCCATCAGATAATAGTTCAGTACAAGAATATCTTGTCACTTCATGAGCCCGAACGAAGAGGCAAACTTGCTGCCATGAACAGGGCAATGCAATTTGTAACTACTCCTTTTGTTATATTTTCCGATGCAAATACTTTATTAAATGTTGATTGTATCAAAGAGATTGCAAAGCATTATGCTGACGCCCGCGTTGGCGGTGTTGCGGGAGAGAAAAAGGTCATAAATGATGTTGAAAATACCGCTGCCGGCGTTGGTGAAGGGTTGTATTGGAAGTATGAATCATTCTTGAAAAAATTAGATTCTTCTTTCCATTCTGTCGTTGGTGCAGCGGGAGAATTATTTTCGGTAAGGACTGACTTATTTGAAAAGGAAGAAGGAAATGTGATTATCGAAGACTTTGTTCAGTCATTAAAAATATGCATGAAAGGCTTTGTTATAAGATATGAACCGAACGCTTATGCAATCGAAACTTCCTCGGCATCGATGAAAGAGGAGCAGAAAAGAAAGGTAAGGATATGCGCAGGAGCCTTCCAGGCGATGGTGATATTGAAAGGGTTGTTCAATTTTTTTAAATACCCCCGGCTAAGCTTTCAATTTATGTCGCATCGCATTTTACGGTGGACAATTTGTCCTATTGCCTTAGTAACCCTGCTGATCTCAAATGTGCTGGTTACGACTTTTAGCGATGAACGCGTTTTCCAGGTCATCCTGGTTCTTCAGATATCCTTTTATGTCTGTGCTTTGGTTGGGTGGTTTTTTGCCAATAAAAATATCAAGCTAAAAATCCTGTATATCCCCTACTATTTTCTATTTATGAATGTTGCGGTTTTTCTGGGTTTTAAGCGTTTTATGATGAAACAGCAGACAGTGCTTTGGGAAAAAGCGTCCCGACAGGCATTGGCTTAAGAATCAGTCAATAAGAACAATTCACCATTGTTGATAAAAAAAACACGCCACAATATTTGAGTATATGAAAATTGTTGTTACTTTTATCCCCGAATAGTAATCTAATACATTCAATTCCTCTGAACTTCGCTATAATTCGACTTCCGTACATATTTCATCTACAAATCCCTTGGAAATCCCCCACGCCGATACCTGTTACGCACAAAAAGCCAGTTAAGTTTATATTTTAATCTTTTAATAATTTACTTCCTTATCAAGGCAGTTAGTTAAAGCCAATACCTGTTGTGAGCCTGTTATCTGACGATTTGCCTATTGAAAGATGGTTGGTTTTTTTTAACTAAGCACTTCTGCCCATGAAAAAGCAAATTTTAGCAATTGATGACAGCAAAGCGATACGCTTTTTGCTACAGACCATACTCAGCAGGGACTATCAGGTAATAACAATGCCAGATGGATGTTCCGCCATGTATTGGCTCTCAAAAAAGAATTTACCTGATTTGATAATTGCCGATCCGCAATTACCGGACATGGAAAATTGGGAACTTGTTGAACAACTTTCATCAAGTGGAATTTATGGAAATATTCCCCTTCTTGTTTTATCCGGCTTGGATAATGCAGAAACACAGGTTAAGTGCCTGGAACACGGTGTGGCAAAATATTTCTTAAAACCTTTTAATCCGGTTGATTTATTATCAGTCATAAACAACTTAATAAGAAAACAAGTGATTGATAAGAATTTTTTTAATGCCAATTAGTTGAGTGCATTACCGTAATTATGAAACTATAAACCTTTTTATGGAGTTTACATTTCTACCCAAAGCGAATTTTAAAAACCGAACTTTTGCTCATTACAGCATCAAGTCGTACTATGCAGTAAAAGAAAACAAAGTTTATCGAAACAGTGGCTTTTATTTCATTGGAAAAAATGCCGACAGCGTTGAAAAATTGTTAGGCTCCTTTAAAAGAGGACACGCATTCGAAATGCTGGAAAATGCAAAAGCTGAATTAATACGTTCCCTCAAAAACGACAATAACATTATTCCCGAAGTGATTTTCTGTGACGCAAGCTTCGACATTGCGGAAATCAAGAGTTTTCGTCAATATTTGAATAATGACCCCGTTTTGAGTTCAATTCCTTTTATTTTAGATGGCTCCGGTTCGCCGGAAAAAGAACTGAATTATTACAGAAGAAATAAAATTCTTGATGAAATTGTATTTCTGAACAATTTCCATGAGAAAAGTATTTTCGGAAAAATTCAGTTTCTGAAAAAAGTAAAATCAAGCCAGGTAGAATTTAATCAGAACCGCGAACTCAAAAGTTCAACTCCGGTTCAGTATATTCTTAAAAGAGGCTTTGATATTACTGTATCACTCACTATTCTTATTCTCTTAAGTCCGTTATTTCTTTTAATTGCGCTAGCCGTTAAATTAGAATCTCGTGGACCTGTTTTTTATATTTCAAAAAGAGCAGGAAAAGGGTATAAAATTTTCGATTTCTACAAATTCAGAACAATGGAAATTGGCGCTGATGAAAAGATCAACGATTTTTCTCACCTGAATTTATACAATGATGGCCCGTCAAACGGTCCGGTATTCATTAAGATCAATAATGACCCCCGCATAACAAGGGTTGGATCATTTTTAAGAAATACCAGCCTGGACGAATTGCCTCAATTGCTTAATGTATTATTAGGGGACATGTCTGTTGTTGGAAACCGTCCGTTGCCCTTGTACGAAGCCGAAACGCTTACCACAGATGAGTGGGCGAAACGTTTTATGGCGCCAGCAGGCATCACCGGTTTGTGGCAAATAAAGAAAAGAGGTAAAGAGGATATGTCTGCGGAAGAAAGAATAAACCTGGATATTGATTATGCCGATAATTACAATTTTGTTTATGATCTATGGATAATGGCGCAAACACCTTCTGCGCTTATTCAAAAAACAAATGCATAAGATTTCCCTGTTAATTTATTAATTTGGTTTCGTAAATGAAGATCGTACTATGCTAAAGGATCATCAGCCTTTGATATCCATCATTACGCTCAATTACAATCAAACATCAGTAACCTGCCAGTTTCTTGAGTCCACAAAAAAACTGAAATACAGGAACTACGAAATTTTGGTTTGTGATATGGCTTCTGCAATTGACCCCAGCAAAGAAATAAATTCAGGAAAATATCCAAACACAAGAGTCTTATTAAGCAAAAATAATTTAGGTTTTGCCGCCGGAAATAATTGGGGAATGCGTCAGGCCAAAGGAGATTTTTTTTTTATTGTGAATAATGATACGGAAGTGAATGAAGATTTACTTGATAACCTCCTCCAGCCTTTTTTTGACAATCCTTTGATTGGTGTGACATGTCCCAAAATTTGCTATTTTAATTCTCCCGAAACAATTCAGTATGCAGGTTTTAACCCCATGAATGTATATACCGGGAGAGTTACCATAATCGGTGAAATGGAGCGCGATGAAGGCCAATATGATATTTCCCGACCAACGGCTGGAGCACACGGCTGCGCCATGCTGGTAAAGCGTTCCATTATTGAAAAAACGGGGATGTTTCCTGAAAGATTTTTTTTATATTACGAAGAATGGGACTGGTCGGCGAGAATTTTAAAGGCGGGTTATGTCATCTGGTACACCGCAAGCGCAAAAATTTTGCATAAAGAATCCATGTCGGTGGGAAAAAATAACCCGATGAAGGTTTTTTATCACACCCGAAACCGGATCTTATACATGCGCAGAAATACTAACCTGCTGCAGTTGAGCGTTTTTAGCTTGTTCTTTGTTTTTTTTACGATTCCTAAAACTACGACGAGTTTATTATTAAAGAAACAATTCATTCACCTGAAATATTTTTTTAAAGGAATCTTCTGGAATCTTTATTCTTCAAGTGCTTCAGCAATTTAGTCCTTGCGGAATGAAATTAAAAATGATAATGTAGATGATAATGACGATCGTACATATTTTATTCCTGCTTCTTTTTATTTATTTGGCCCTCAACACGCTGTACTTTTTTGTTGTTGCCGTTGCAGGCAAATTATACAGCCCCGTTATTTATCATCCGAATCCAGCAAAGAAAAAAATTGCTGTATTGATTCCAAGTTATAAAGAAGATGAAGTGATCCTAAACACAGCCCGCAAGGCAAAAACGCATAATTATCCCGCTGAATTTTTTGATGTTTTTGTCGCCGCCGACCAATTAAAACAAGAGACCATACAGTTATTGAGGGAAATTCCGGTTGATGTTTTAGAATTGAAATTTGAGATCAGTTCAAAGGCAAGGTCGCTGAATAAATTACTCAATTATATTCCAGAAGATAAATACGACATCGCCATAATTTTAGACGGAGACAATATTATGATGCCCGATTGTCTTGAAAAAGTAAATGCTTCCTTTCAGAAAGACTTTCGTGCTGCGCAATGTCATCGCATTGCAAAAAATAAAAACACCGCTGTGGCAGTGCTGGACGCGATGAGTGAAGAGATCAACAATAATATTTTCCGAAAGGGTCAGCGGGCATTGGGTTTTTCTTCGAGTACGATCGGATCGGGAATGGCTTTTGAATATAAAAAACTCAAAGAAATTTATAACAAGCCCGGCATTTTGGGAAATCCTGCTTGCGACAGAGAAGTGGATTTTGAAATAATGAAAGCCGAAATCACGATCGAATTTATTGATGACGCTTATGTGCTGGATGAAAAAGTTTCTAACCGTGCGGTATATCAGCGTCAGCGTACACGATGGCTGGAATCACAGATCATCCATTTGCGCTTGTTTTTTGATAATAATGATAAGACCCTGCGCAAAACAAGAAATTACTGGAACAGGCTTTTTTTCAATCTCGCTCCGCCACGACTCCTTTTTTTGCTCTCGTATTTTTTGATGTTCGGCATCTTTGTTGTTGAATATTTTACCAAAGTGCAGATCTTGTTTCCGGAATATCTTTATTGGTTTGCCATTACAGTGATGTTTGCCTTGGTGATGATCATTTCTGTTCCGCGGCGTCTTTATTCATGGTCGACGCTGAAAGCCTTATGCCATGTTCCGCTATTGGCATTTTCGATGGTAAAAGCATTATTCTCCATGAATGTAAAAAGAAAAGAGTTTTTGCATACGCCAAAAGTGCATACGGGAGAATAAATGTCTTATTCACAGGCCATGCAAAAATTGCGAATGAATATATTCGACTACACTGGTTAAACTTTTTGTCTCGGAGAAAACCTTTAGCTGGCGATCGGCACCTGTTCCATGTTCGAAAATATTCCCAATGTAATTTACTGCGGTCCTGCTGTTCAGCGGATCCAAGACATCGTCAACAAAATCGAGCAATTCATATATCAACACGCGCGTATTCACTTCCTCTTCTTTACCAAAATCAATTAATCTTCCATCAATTCCATAACGACTGGCGCGCCATTTATTCTCGTTTATAAGCGCACGTGAGTATTGTATGAAATTGAGATTTTTAGTGCGCAATTTATATATCTTGGCACAAATTGCCTGAAACAATGCAGCGATGCAAATGGTTTCCTGAACCGTCATCGGTACGTCACATATCCTGAATTCAACAGTATTAAAAAAAGGATGCACACGGAGATCCCACCAGATTTTCTTAGCATTATCAATGCAATTTGTTTTCACCAGCAATTTCACAAAATTTTCGTAAGCTTCAATGCTTTCAAATGCTTCGGGAATGCCGGTGCGCGGAAATTTATCAAAAACTTTCGTGCGAAAGGATTTATAACCTGTATGTCTTCCTTCCCAAAACGGCGAATTGGTGCTTAATGCATAAATATGCGGCAAAAAATATCTTGTTGAATTGGCAATGTGATTTGCCATTTCGCGGCTTTCCATTCCAACGTGGACATGCAATCCAAATATCAAATTACTTCTCGCAGCTTCCTGTAATTCATTGACAATTTCATTATACCGCGCGTGATCCGTGATCAGCTGGTTTTCCCAATGGCTGAACGGATGGGTACCCGAGGCGCCAACCCAAAATCCATTATCGTCGGCAATTTGAGAAATTGTTTTTCTAAGAATGGCAACATCATTAAATGCTTCGTCAATGTTCTGGCAAATATCTGTTCCAACTTCAACAACAGCCTGGTGCATTTCAGCCTTAACTTTGTCTTTGATCACTTTTTGACCTTCGGTGACAATCTTTTGCTCATGACTTTTTAATTCCTTTGTTGCCGGATCAACAACCATATATTCTTCTTCGATTCCAAGGGTGAAATTTTTATAGCTGATAGTAGACATGGTTAAGTTAGATTTTAAGTGCAAGATTCCTTATTGAGCAAAAATCAAAAAATCGGTAACAAAAAAACAGCACGTTCGATTTTCGTTTTTTTATTCTCATCTTACGTTAAAGATTGATTCTTTGTTCCTCTTTTCAAATATTCTCCCCAGGTTAAATTGTCCTTTCCATCTTTTTGCGCAAGCGCTCTTTCAATGGCATAGTTTGCGGCAGTTTCGACAACCCAGTTAAAATTATCTTCGCCCACGCTTGTCTTTTCGGCGTCCGGAGCCGGATTACAAAAATCAATCGCATAGGGAATGCCATCACGAAGCGCCAGTTCAACAGTATTAAAATCGTAACCCAGATATTCATTAATCCGCAATACGATTTCTTCCATCTGCTTCAACTTTTCCGGCGAAGGATTAAAATCGCTTGCGTAGCGCAGGTGATGCGGATTGCGCGGTTCGTAAGGCATAATGCGTACATGCTTTCCGCCGATGCAATAACAACGATAATACTCATCAAAAACTATTTCTTCCTGTAATAACATGACCAATTCGCCTGTTTCTCCATGCTTCTGATAGAAATCTTCGGCGTTGTTTAACCGGTACACATTCTTCCAGCCGCCACCTGCAAAAGGCTTCATGTAAGCGGGAAATCCGACATAATGAAAAATGGTTTCCCAATCCAGGGGATAGGCAAGGTTGGAAAATGATTGTTCACTCGTATCAACAGGATGATCGCGTGAAGGCAGTATCACCGTTTTTGGTACAGGCACGCCGATTTTTGTGGCAAGACAATTATTAAAAAATTTTTCGTCAGCGCTCCACCAAAACGGATTATTGATCACCGCCGTTCCGCACAATGCAGCATTTTTTAGAAATGCGCGGAAAAAAGGAACATCCTGCGAAATGCGGTCAATTATAACCGCATAGCCGCTGGGCTCGCCCTGCATCACTTTATCAATGCGAACAGGTTCAGCAACAATGCCGTCAATATTTTTGCCGTTTACTCTTTCAACAAATGCCATGGGGAAACTTCTTTCTTTTCCAAAGAGAACACCGATCTTTTTCATTGAAATATTTTTAGTTAAGTTAATAAGAATTATCTGAACTAAAGGGTAATATCTGGAAGGGAACAATTAATATTTTCTATTTCTGATCGGTGGCTTCTGACTTTGCCTTTACTTCTCACTAATTCATTATTTTTGAGATCATGCAAAACAACCCCACGGAAATTTTAGAAGAAAGTGTAGAATTGAAATCGGAGCTGCTTAACAGAACTGTAAAAGTTGATTTTTACTTGCCTACCAATATTTCCGATCCTTCCGGCATGAGTTTGCTGCTTATCAATGATGGACAGGATATGGAAAAGCTTCTCTTATCCTCGATCCTGGAGGACCTGTATGCGTTAAATATCATTGAGCCGTTGTTATGTGTTGGAATTCAGGCTGGCGAAAGAAAAATGGAATACGGAACCGCCAAAATTTTGGATTATAAAAAAAGAGGAGCCAGATCACAGGCATATACTGACTTTATCTTTGAAGAATTACTTCCTTTCACGCACAAAAATTACAATGTTCCGAAATTTAAAGAGATGGCATTTGCCGGTTTCTCTCTCGGGGGATTAAGCGCATTGGATATTGTATGGAATCATCCCCAGGCATTTACCAAAGTTGGCGTTTTTTCCGGGTCCCTATGGTGGCGCATAAAAGATAAAAACAACAAATCATACAACGATGATCATGATCGCATCATGCAGCATCAAATCAGGAATGGAAATTATTATCCGTGGTTGAAATTTTTCTTTGAATGTGGTGCCGCAGATGAAGAAGAAGACAGGAACAATAATGGAATCATTGATTCCATTGACGATACGTTGGACCTGATAAGAGAATTAATGAACAAAGGATACACGGAAAACGATATTCAGTATTTGCAAATAGAAGATGGCAAGCACGATGTTGATACCTGGGCACGGGCAATGCCAGAATTTTTAAAATGGGGGTGGGCAAGGGGAAAAAAATAATTCGCTCCCCTAAACGGTTCAATTCGCGTCATATTGCTGGCTTCCAGAACGCCCTGTTGACGACCTAGGAAGCTTTCTGGAAAAATTCACATGCATGAGCGAATGGCCCGAGGCGGCTAGCTAAGTGCCGGTCCATGGACATGATTTGTATGGATTACACTTATTTTCAACAGGCATTCCCCTCATCAATAATTACTGCACGAAGACTGTTTTATTTGCAATGCCCGCGTCTGTTGCAGTTAATTTTCCCTGCTCACTGCTCAGACTTAACTGGTAAATGAAGTTCGCGGTAATGGTAAGTTTGGCTTTGTCAACGGTAGTAGCCCCAACGAGCATTATGGTTGACGTCCATGCATATAAACCGTTTGTTTGTGCACCGATCGTTCTTGTTAATTTAATGGGGGCTGAAGCACTGCCAAAAGAAAATGTCGATACTCCTGCAGCGGATGAACTAACGGTAACGTATACGTAAATATTTTTTGTTGTATCATAAATTGTTCCTATAGCAGTTAAATAAATGGTATCGCCTAAATTTACGGTGTCTGCCGTATGTTTTAACGATGAAACAGAAAAATTGGTAGTAACCGGTGGGGTATACGCCGGCAAATTGGTGGATTTTACGCAACCGAAAATCAAAATCCCCAGCGCCAGCATTGAAAATAAAAACAGTTTTTTCATAATAGTTATTTTAAAATAGTTCTTGTTTTATTCATCTTCCCGCACTAAAACTCAGTTAAATAAATATCTGATACCGAATTGCATTTGCCATCTTGAACCAGGTTCCGTAGCATTATTGACAAGATTAGTCAGGCTTGTATTGTCTGCAAAACTGCTGGTATATGGCACAAAATTGCCAGCGTCAGCAAAAGGAAAAGAAAATAATGGTGTTTTACCATCTGCAGCCATTCCTTCAAATTTCAGGAAATTGGTTGCAGTTGGTGTTTTAATGACCCCCCAATATTTATTAAGAAAATTACCCAAATTGACGAGGTCAAGACTCAAACGTAAAGTGTGTTTATCTTTATCACTTCCATTTTTTGTAAAGAAGTAAATATCCTGCGTGATGTTTAAGTCAACTCGTTTGTAGAAGGGATATACATCCGAATTAGCTTTTGCATATTGTCCCCGATGAGCTGCGAGATAATGATCCTGGCTGATGAAATTATTTAATTGAGTCCATATTTGTGACGCGGTCCGCGGATCAGCTGTTGTCCCTGTGGTAATACCAGACATGGTTGTTTTATTATATGAACCGGCATCAATCAAATTAATTTCCGAAGCATTTCTTGGAATATAAATAAGATCATTCCCGGTATTACCATCGCCATTCAGATCTCCGTTGTAGACGAAAGAACTCACTCCGGCTGGTGCTGCCTCCAAGGTAGCACCAAAGGAAGTGGAAAAATGTTTTGCATACTCTACGTGATAGGTACCATAGGCAAAAACACGGTTTGGTTGAAACCATGAAGGGCGCGCATCTGTCGGCGTATTCGGATCCGTGTTGGAAACCGCTCTTGCAGACCAGAGTGAACTTGCCGTGCTTCCATTTTCCATGGTAGTTCTTGCATCGCTGTGGACATAAGATGCACTCAGAAACAAGTGAGGGAACGATTTTTGAATTCTGAAAGTGGCTGTGTAAGAATAACCAAGATGTGTATTGCCCAGCAAAATCACATTTTGAATATTGGGTGAATCCAGTGACGCTGAGCCATTTGCTGTGCCGTTCCAATATTTATTGCTGGAGTTTGTTCCACTGGATGCTGTTCCAACCGTATTATACCTCATTCGTGTGTCTGGTCCGTTAGAAATTGCGAATTCATTGCTTTCATTAAGATTTGCATTAGCCATATATGTGGCATTTATGTCTTTTGAATAAGTGAATTCACCGGTTATCACCCAATCACCTTCTAATTTCTTATCCAAACCTAAACTTGTTTTTAATTTGGTTGGATATTTAAAATTATTAGCAACCACATTGACCGCATAGCTTGGTGGAGTGGCGGTTGGTGATATAGCCGTTCCCCCTGGCCCTGCAGTGGCCAAATAATGACTCAAACCAGCAGTCGATGAAGGATAAAAAGTTGCATTTGTTACATAAGCGATGCCCTGTTGAACACCATTATTTGCAGCTTGATTTTCAATCCAAACAAAAGGCGGGGCGCCTTCAAAGATTCCTGCGCCACCCCTTAACTGCCAGGTTCTGTTACCTGTAATATCCCAGTTGAACCCTACACGCGGGGAAACTACTAAGAAACCGCTTGGCGCTTTTCCCACATTATATCTTGCGCCATCTTTAAAAGAAAGTTCATCGAAATTGGGATTGTCGGTAAATTTATTTTCATAGGTGGTGTAATCAAAACGGATCCCGTAGATTAATGTCAGATTGTTTTTTACCCGCCACTTATCCTGCGCAAAAATGCTCAGGTTGGTTGCACCTGCGTACGCCCACGGAAAAGCACCGCCTTTTAGAGTTGAATATTGCTGATAATAATTGGTTGCCGGAGCCCCCGATAGAAACGCATCCAAACTGCTGAACTGGTATCCGCCATTATAATCGGGCGCAAAAGCATTCTGATATTTTTTATAACTATTTTGTGTGCCTACCGTTATTTCATGGGGACCTTTATAGAAAGTGAATATATCCGTGAACTGGTAAGAATCCATGAAAAGCTGGTTGTTGTAAGTATACGGCTCATAACCAAATGTGGTGTATATATTGCCGCCATTCAGGATATCGACAAGTGGGAAAGTGTCGGACGAAGACTGAGGGCTACGAAAATCTCTTTCTCTTGTGTAACCTACTTGTAATTTGTTAGATGCTTTATTGCTGAGCCTTGTATTTAATTCGGCAATATAGATTTTGAGATCGTTGTTAATTCTGTAACCACTTCCAAAAAACGGCATGGCAAATGTTCCCGGTTGCCCTCCTGTCACCTGGCCATTGGTGCTGCCAGGCCTGCTTGTACTTGCAAACTGGTCTGCATAGGATTTCAGATAATTATATTTGAAGGAAAACGTATTATAAGCATTAACGTTCCAGTCAATGCGAGCATTGATCTTGTAGCTGTTGGTTTTAAAATTATATCCCTGAAAAGATCCGGGATCATAATTATATGTGCTCTTGAGATAGCTCGCCAATGCCTTTAAAGTATCCGCGTTTGCCTGCGATACAATTCCAGCAACCGGCGGATGATTCGCATCTGATGCAATGACACCGGTGGCAGGCGCACTTTGTAAATCCTGCTCAGCATTAATGAAGAAAAATAATTTGTTTTTAATAATTGCCCCACCCAAACTGCCGCCTAATATATTGTAGCTGAAAGGTGTTTTGGCAATAACGTTGTTTTCCACTTTGTATCCCTGTGTTCCGGGCCCCTTTAAATAAGTATAAATTGAACCCCTGAATTGATTGGTTCCGCTTTTGGTTACAGAGTTTACGCCAGCGCCCGTAAAGCCACCCTGTCTCACATCGTATGGAGAAATGTTTACCTGGATCTGATCTATTGCATCCAGAGCAATTGGCTGAGCGTTTGCCTGACCACCGAGCGTACCCGAAAGACCGAAGGAGTTATTAAAATCCGCACCATCGACAGTAATGTTATTATAGGAAGCTGTAACACCGCTAAAACTTAATCCGTTTGCGGTTGGTTCAAGCCTTGTAAAATCTGCGATGGAACGACCAACAGTCGGAAGTTGTTCCAATTGTGCCCTGCTGATAATTTCCTGGCTGCCCGTTCTGCTATTATTGAAAATTTTATTTTGTCGTGTTCCGGAAACAGTAACTTCCGTCAATTCTTTAACATCCGGAATAAGCGTAAAATCCGCGGTAAAATCCTGGCCTATGGAAAGGGTGATTCCTTCTTGTTGTTCTTGTTTATAACCGACATGCGTAATAAAAAGAGTATAAGGTCCGCCAATCCTTAGACCTGCTAAATTAAAACGTCCGTCTTTTCTGGTAGTGGTTGAATATTTGGTTCCGGTCGGAACGTGCAAGGCGACAACAGATGCGCCTGCTAATCCTGTTACGTTATCCTTTACTGTTCCTAAAATTTGTGATGTTGTTTCCTGTGCACATAAAAAATAGGACAAAGTGATGCACAATACCGATAATAGCATTCCTTTTATCATAATGTTAGTTTTTGGTCTTTAAATAAATAAAAAGATTAAACTGTCGCAAAGAAACAATCTAAACTTTATTCATCTGGCAAGTGAAACATTAAGAAATTGTCAACTTAGTAGTATTCGATTCAGGGTTGTAATTGGAGCAGCTAAGAAAGGAAAAAAACAAATAAACGCCAAAATATATTCAACTATAAATTATCAACAATTTTTTCAGGATAATTTAATTTACTTTAAAATAAAAATTAATGTTTTTAATAAATGGAGGCTAATTTTCCTTTTTATTGAATGCATTTAATATGGTATCTGCTTTTTG
>DATGFZ010000292.1:0-2672 GCA_035308805.1 Puia sp.
AGGATACTTCTGCTTCTTTGGTTCGGAGTGCAGCGGCCCGGGAATAAGATATTGATGAATCATATGCTTCACCTCTTGTTAAATATAAAAAAGTTACGTCATGCCCGGTTTTTGCACATTTATTCATGGTGCCGCCACATCCAAATTCAGGATCTCCGGGATGTGCGCCAACACAAATGATGGTAAGCTTTCCCCGAACCGGCTCCCCACCGATTTTAAATGCGGATATTTTGTTTATTGCAGGAAAACCTCCCAGTCCGAGGGAAGCAAGTTTAATAAATTCTCTTCTTGCTGATCTATTTTTTCCCATTTCTTATATATTATTTATTGAAAAATTACTGATTATATAAGTACAACTGAAAAATCGGGCAGGAATTTGTGCAAAAAACCCGCGGATCATTTTCAACACAAATACATACCTTTAGTGCAGTCATTCTAACGATAAACATTGCTCATATGAAAAATGCAATTCTTAAAAACGGTAATTCCCCATTTCCTGAAAATGAAAATATAGAGAGTACCAATAACCCAAATTCAAAACTTGATCGCCGCAAATTTGTAGAGGTTGTCGGCAAAAGCGCATTGGCTTTTACCATTGTGCCACGCCATGTTCTTGGCGGAAAAAATTTTGTTGCACCGAGTGATAAAATTACGCTTGCTTATATCGGAGCAGGAACGCAGGGCATCAGGGAATTGCTTCCTTTGCTCGCCAACACTTCTTTCCATGTAGTTGCTGTTTGTGATCCCAATAAAGACGCGATTGGATATAAAGACTGGGCAAAAGACTGGCTGAAAAGTGAAATACGAAAAGCTATCAATAAATCTGATTGGCAACCAGGCGGAGAGAACATGATTCCCGGTGGAAGAGATTGCGGTAAATCAATTGTTGATAATTTTTACTCCAACGTTCATCCTGAATTAAAGTATTCTGGTTGCGCGGCGTATGCAGATGTGCGCGAACTTCTTGCAAAAGAGAAAGATTTGGATGCAGTTAAAATAATGACACCAGATCATCTTCATGGAGTTCTGGCAATGGCTGCGATAAGAAAAGGCAAACATGTCTTGGTCCACAAGCCACTTTCAAATCGATTGCTCGAAGGAAAAAAAGTTATTGAAACCGCTCGCAACAGCAAAGTGATCACGCATTTAATTCCCTGGGACTCTAACGGGTCAATGGAACAGGTGATGGCTTGGATAAATGCAGGAGCGATCGGCAAACTCCAGGAAGTTCACAATTGGACAAATCGACCAGTGTGGCCTCAATACCCAACGCTCCCCACAGATACCCCCCCTGTTCCTCAGGGGCTTGATTGGAATTTATGGTTAGGACCAGAAGCTGATCGTCCTTATTCTCCCAATTATACAAATATGGTTTTTAGGGGTTGGTATGATTTCGGTGGAGGATCAATGGCAGATATGGGGCATTATAGTTTGTGGACTGTTTTCAAAGCGTTGCAGTTAACATCACCAACCGTTGTTGAGCCGAACCTGAGTCATGTCGTTGGCATGAATGATCCGGTTCCGTTCCAGATTCATAATGATTTTTCTTTTCCCATGGCGAGTACAGTGCGGTTTAAATATCCCGCAAATGGGTCGCGACCAGCCGTTGATCTGTGTTGGTATGATGGTGGGATGCGACCACCACGGCCGATCGAATTGATAGAAGCCAATAAAGAATTACCGGCCGAAGGAATGATGTTTGTCGGCGATCAGGGAAAAATTCTTGCGGGGTTTAATGTTCAAAATCCGCAAATAATTTCCGGTAAAAAAATGGACCCTGTAAATACAACCGCTGATAAACGCAGCCAGGTGGAACAAACTTCCCAAGCTCTCCCGTTATTTGTTGAAGCATGCAAAACCGGAAAACAATATGCTGGAAATTTCGGAGAAGCAGAAAATATAACTGAGGCTATAAATTTATATGCTGTTGCTTTACGGACAGGAAAATTGTTGCAATATGATGCTTTAAGTTTGAAGATTACAAACGTCCCTGATGCAAATAAATATTTGTCGCGCGAATACCGAACAGGATGGGATCCTGCAACGATGTAATTTTATCAAAGCAAACAACCGTTCGTCATGCAAAAAATAAACAGAAGAACTTTCATTACCAATGGTGCACTCGCATTGGGCGGAACTGTTGCATTATCACAAATGCCGGTCAATTTATTTGCAAAAGAATATTCAAAATTTTTGGACATTCCGCTCGGCTTTCAAACATTTCCCATTCGCGATATGCTCGGGAAAGATTTTCCAGGAACGCTGAAAACAATGGCTGGCTTTGGCTACAAGTTAACGGAAATGTGTTCACCGGCAGGATATGCGCAGATAGGTTTTGGTTTTTTAAAAGATACAAAGCCCGCTGATATCCGCAAAACGATCAATGATGCGGGACTCAATTGCATCAGTTGCCATTTTGGTAAAACAGAATTTGCTCCCGATAAAATTGATGCGAGCATTGAGTTTGCTCATGAACTTGGACTTTCGCAAATGATCTGCTCCACGTTCTGGCTGCAGAACAATCCCACACTAAAAGATTATTATAATGATGCGGATAAACTAAATAAAGCTGCGGAAAGAATAAAACAAGCGGGCATGGCAACCGGTTTTCACAATCACGGAATGGAATTTGCGATGCTCGAAGGTCAATTGATTTACGATGCGCTGATGAA
>DATGFZ010000293.1:0-8247 GCA_035308805.1 Puia sp.
TCAGGCAAAATCGTGATGCCATCATTCAGTTCAACCATCTTGCTTAATGTTTCAATGGTTCCCGCCTCATAATTAAAATTGGAATTTTCCATGCTCGCTCTTCGCAGTTCACAAAGGTTTACAATTTGAGAGCGAAAACAATGTCCCTCTTCCAGCAACCATAATTTTTGCGGGTCAATATCCTGGGCCAGCACATAATTTTTTTTGTAAGCTCCATTTTTTTTCGACGCGAATACCAACAATTCTTCGTAAAAAAGAACATGCTCCTTAATGCCGTTCTCCAGCAATGGCGTGACCAGGATGCCGGCGTCAATCTTTCCTTCGCGCAGTTTGGTAATGATCACTTCAGTGGTCACCTCATTAACGGTTAATTTTATCTGCGGATATTTTTTGGTAAAACTTTTTGCAAAAAGCGGAAGCAAATAGGGAGCTAAGGTGGGAATGATGCCAATACGCAATTCGCCGGACAGTAAACCTTTTTTGGTTTGAATGATCTCCGCGATAATGCTTTTCTCGGAAAGTATTTTTCTCGCCTGTTCAATGATGTCTTTTCCCGCTTCTGTGGGAATAACGGGTTGTTTGCTCCTGTCAAATATTTTTATGCCCAGCTCATTTTCTAATTTTTGCATCTGCATGCTCAATGTGGGCTGTGTAACAAAACAATGGTCGGCAGCAGTGGCAAAATGCCTGAATGTATCTACAGCTACTACATATTCAAGTTGAACAAAGGTCATGGTAAATGGGCAAATTTAATAGATTAAATCTATGTTACGATAATATTAATCAATTTAATTTATATTAAAGATTGACGACCTTTAGCCTCCAAATCAAATACTCTCACAAAAAATCTTTATTATGAGCGAAGAAAAAAAATTGACGACTGCTTCGGGGATTCCTTATTATCATCACGAGGATACGATGAGTGTAGGACCCAGGGGTCCGTTATTATTGCAGGATTTTATCCTGCATGAAAAGATGGCGCATTTTAATCGTGAGCGGATTCCTGAAAGAGTGGTTCATGCGAAAGGCAGCGCTGCATACGGAACTTTTACGGTCACACACGACATCACCCATTATACGCGTGCAAAGTTATTTGATCAGGTTGGCAAGAAGACGCGCACCATCCTTCGTTTTTCGACGGTTGGCGGGGAAAAAGGCTCTGCCGATACAGAAAGAGACCCGCGTGGATTTGCGCTTAAATTTTATACCGAAGAAGGCAACTGGGATTTGGTGGGCAACAATACGCCCATCTTCTTTATCAAGGATCCGAAAAAATTTTCTGACTTTATCCATACCCAAAAAAGAGACCCCTATACAAATTGCAAAAGCCCGACAATGATGTGGGATTTCTGGAGTTTGAATCCGGAAAGCTTGCACCAGGTGATGTTTTTAATGAGTGATCGCGGCACACCTTATGGTTACCGGCATATGCATGGCTTTGGCAGCCACACCTTCAGCATGATCAATGATAAAAATGAAAAAGTATGGGTTAAGTTTCATCTCAAGACGGCGCAGGGGATTAAAAATTTTACCAATGATGAAGCAGTAAAGATGAAAGGGATCGATCCTGATTTCGCGCAACGCGATTTGCTCGAGGCCATTGACAGGGGTGAGTTTCCTAAATGGAATGTCAAAATACAGGTGATGACATTGGATCAGGCAAAAACCTATAAATTCAATCCTTTTGATCTCACTAAAGTCTGGAGTCACAAAGATTTCCCGCTGCTTGATGTGGGCGTTTTGGAATTGAATGAAAATCCAAAAAATTATTTTGCTGAAGTGGAACAATCTGCATTCGCACCTGCGCATGTTGTGGACGGAATCAGCTATTCTCCCGATAAGATGTTGCAGGGAAGATTGCTTTCCTATCCAGATGCGCACCGCTATCGCCTTGGCGTTAACTATGAACAAATTCCGGTGAATCGCTGTCCTTATGCCGTGAACAATTATGAAAGAGACGGTCATATGCGCATTGATGGGAATGCGAACGGTGCCCCGAACTATTTCCCAAACAGTTTTGACAACATCAAACCTGATGAAAAATATAAAGGAATACCCATGGAGCTGGAAGCAAATGTTGCAGACTGGCATGACCGGAATGCGCCCGGTGAAAATGATCATTATACCCAACCGGGAATTTTCTACAGGGAAGTACTAAGCGATTATGATAGGAAAAATCTTGTCAGTAATATTGTGGGCGCAATGAGCGGGATCAGCGGCCCGAAAAAAGATGAAATTGTTAATCGCCAGCTTTGCCATTTTTTCCGGGCCGACGTCGGCTTGGGAATGGCTGTGGCAAAAGGATTGGGTGTTGACGCAGAAAAGGCCATGCCTAGGCAGCACAGCCTGGAATCAGTTACCGTTTAGTTGTCTACTGCACATGTGATCACTTCAAAGCCCCGCCTTTTTTGCGGGGCTTTTGGTAATGACGGGTCAAAGCACCTGATTTCCATGATGGATAATCACGGATTATCTCATGTCCTCGGTTTTTTGTTAGGCGGATTGCAGGATTCCCGGCGGCCGCGCCCTCCTTGGGATGGGTAGTAAAAGGAATCATCCTGGTCATCCTGGCTTGCTAATCCCTGGTATCAATTTTTCAACCCGCGCGGGTGAATTGTCAGAAAAAAGCATTTCATCAAACCAACCGGCCTGGTGTGCCACCCCCTGAAGATCCGGATTAGACCGTTTTTGGACCTTTTTTGGTTTTTATGGTGACCGTTGATCTTATTCCTCAAGCGTCACTTTATTTTTTTGAATTTTTAATTTATAGCCAACACCAATTTTCAGTGCATAATTTTCCTTTTGGTGACCCGCGGGAAAATTAAAGCAAACAGGATAATCGAATTCTTTCACCACATCAGAAATCATTTCATAAACATTTTTTCCAAAGGGCCGTTCAGTATCTTTCAGGCTGGTAAAACCACCGATGATCAGTCCCGCAAGCTTATTTAATTTGCCGTTTCTTTTTAACTGATAAAACATTCTGTCAATATTGTATAAATATTCACCCACATCTTCAAGAAATAGAATTTTTCCCTTTGTTTTTACATCGGACCTTGAACCGATCAAATGCGCGAGTAATGTAAGATTGCCTCCAACCAATTCACCAACCGCCTCCCCTTTCTTATTGAATTCATTCGTGGCGCATTGGTATTTTATTTTTTCCCCGGTGAGAACATTTTTTAATGACTGGACAAATTCATTTTTACATTCATCATTTTTAAATGCAGAAGCCATCGGCGCATGGATAGAGGCTACTTTGTAATTAGAAAAGATATGCGCATGCAGGATGGTGACGTCGCTGAAGCCGATGATCCATTTTGGATTTTTTTTGAATTTCTTAAAATCAAGCTGCTCAATAATTCTTCCTATTCCATAACCACCCCGGGCACAAAAAACCGCTTTCACTTCTTCATCGTCCAGCATTTGTTGAAGGTCAATTAATCTTTCTTCATCATTTCCGGAAAAATAATTTTGAGAATCACTTCCTACTGTTTTCCCTATTTTCATCGGGTAACCCCAGCTTTCAAACGCAGAGATGCTCGCTTGTGCATTTTCCGTACTCATGTAACCGCCGGGGCAGACCATTCCGATTGAATCCCCGGCCTTCAAGTATGTAGGAGTTGTCACCATTATATATTTGGGTCAGACTCAGGTTCAAAGGTCCGGGGTCTGCGTTTAATGAATGTACTAATTTTTTGCGGTCATGCTTGCCGGAGGGATGATGCCGCACATTCTCAGGTAAACTACCATTTGCCCGTAATGTTCACTGGCATGAGTGAGCGCGTAAAACGCAAGATCAAGACGGGGTAATTTACCCCCGCGAAATTCAAGCATTTCAATCGCATTTTTTTCGGTCAGGGTCGCAATCGCCTTATGTCCCAGAGCAAACGATTCCTTCAGGTATTTTACGATCTCCGCTTTTGTTTTTATGTTTTCCGGGCCATTTACATCTTTGATATCTGTACGTAAGGGCTCTCCCGTCAGCGGGGACCATATGGCAAAATTATCCGTCGCCAAATGCTTTATTTGTCCGGCAAAGGTGCGGACACCTTTATATTCGCTCCCCGGGATATTCAGCCCTTCGGGTGTAAAATAGAATTTGTCTTCCGGCATCGCCTGGGCAGCGCCCACAATATTTTTCTCCGTGTAGTCAAGCAACCTTTCCACAGCAATTGTTATAGACGGAGATTGCTGTGATTTTGCTTCGAATGCAACCGGCAAAATAAGGCACAGCACTAAAAAAATTAAAATTGACGGTGATTGTTTCATGATTTAAAAATTGGCTGAAGAATATTTCTTATGCAATATTATATATTGAAAAACTCATCGCAAAACAGAATATATATATTTGACAGAACATTATTTCCTGCAGCCGGTTAATGCCGATCAGTATTAAATATGCACACATCAAAAGTCAATAGAATATACGCGTCCTTTATTTTTATGATCGGCATAGCAGCTTTAATTCCCTTGATTGTTATTATTCGGACAGACAGACAATCCCTGATCGTTTTTATTCTCCGGCATCTTCAGCGACCCTATCTGTCAAATATTTTGGAGCAAAAAATGATTACTGCAGAAAAATTTTCGTTGCTCAAACGGGCATGCGCTGCGCTGATAGGCATTGATGTGGTACTGATGTTGCTATTTTATTATTTCAGAAATAAGGCAATAAGTTTTCTGCATTTTATCATCAATGCGGTCCACTCCGGTTTTCGTTCTGTGATTTTAGTATTCAGGACAAGCAGCAAAAAAGAAAATTTTATTTTCTGGATATTCATGACCATCATCATTTTGCGGGGCATGTATTATATCCTGATCACCGATCTGCAATACGATGAAATGTGGTGTTATAATTATTATACCTCGCGTCCCGCATACCTGACTATTTTCAGTTACGCAAATTATCCGCTTTATGAATTGCTTACGCAAATTTCAACATGGCTGCCATTCTCGGCAAAAATAAATCTACGATTGCCCGTCCTGTTTGCCGGAACATTATCGTGCGTAATTATTTATGCTTCTTCAAAAAAGATCACCGGCAATTTTCTTACCTCATTGGCCTGCATGCTTTTATTTGTTACCATGCCTGCTACCACACAATTTATGCTCTATGGAAAAGGAACGGCGGTCGAACTTTTTTTTGCAATAACGTCATTTTTTTGTGTAGTATTTTTTTTAAAAGGGGTAGCATATCAGAAATATCTCGTGCTGTATGTAATCGCCAATGTGTGGGGATTGTATTCCATGCCCACTCATGGCTATTTCTGGATCATGGAATTCATTTTCGCCGGTTTTTATTTACTGCGTTACCACATAGACCTGTTTAAGGTCTTCCTGCTTGGAAATGTTATGGTCCTGTTGATCGCCTTTTTATGTTATTTGCCAATGATCGTTGGTTCAGGAACGGCATATATAACAATCCCCGCCTGGGATCATACTGATCTCTCTGACCCCTATGCAAGCACGGGGTCACTGATAAAACTCATCAATTTATATTTTACCGGGAACAATTACGGATTAGTAATCGCCTTGTCACTGGCGGCGGTGATTGTTGCAGCCGGTAAAAAATCCAAGAAAGAATATCTTTTTTTATTGTTATTTGCGGGTTCACTGTTGATCCTGCCGCTGGCGATCAGGTTCATTCAACACATACATATTCCTGAGCGGGCTGTGGGTTTTATTGGATTATCGATTCCGATCTGCACCTTTTTTGTCTTTTTTCTCTTCAAGGATGTGTTGGCTTATTCCTTGCGTGCCGGAATCCTCGTATTTCTTTTTGTCAGCATGTGCCTGGTCAGCCATTTTCATCCCTTTCGTTTTTGGAGTGCGCATCTTGATAAGAACACGATCAGCGTAAGCAATTTATTGATGCAGCATCATGTGACAACTTGTTACGACAATGCTCCATCAACCAAATTTTTTTATTATTATCCTGCTTTGGAATTTTACTACGGGCAGCAAAAAAAGATTTTTGATCTGTCAGTGGCTGCGCCCAACAGCTTCCGATATAAGCCATTTTCCATCAAGGATAATTATGACTGCGTCATCGCTGATGTTTCTGCAAACGATTCGGCTTATGCAAATGATTATCAGATCATTTATACAGATCCTGAAGCCGGATTCAACCTGATGGTCAAAAAGGGTAAATAGATGTTAGATCAGATCCCCGCAAGCTCCGACAAGACGCAGTCATTGGTATCAACCGCAAGCCGGTGAGGCACACTGCATTTCAATGCATAATTTTCTTTTTGATGACCGACAGGAAAATCAAAACAAACCGGATAATCAAATTCTCTTATTTTTTCAAGAACGATCTCATACAATGTTTTTCCAAATTCTTCCCCCGGATCATCGGGTTTAGGTTTAAAACCACAAACAATCAACCCTTTTAAATGCGAAAGTTTCCCGGTTCGTTTTAGGTTCCAGAACATGCGATCAATGCTGTACAGGTATTCATCGGTGTCTTCCACAAATAAAATTTTCCCCTCTGTTTGAATATCTGATCTGCTCCCCGTCAGCGATTCAATTGTTTTTAAATTGCCGCCGATCAATGCGCCCTCAGCAATTCCGGTTTTATTGTTTGAACCCGATGCAACCCTATATTTCATTCTCTCCCCGGCCAAGGCCTGTTTTATGGAAAGAATGGAATCCAATTGTGCCGGTTCGGCTTTGCTCCAATCGTCGGGAAAACTGTTGCACATTTTAGCATGAATGGATGCAATATTGAAATTGCGGTTCAGGTGTGAATGAATGACGGTGATATCGCTGAAACCGATTATCCATTTTGGGCGGTTAACGAATGTGGTAAAATCAAGTTTGTCGATAATGCGGACCGAACCGTAACCGCCGCGCGCGCACATGATGGCGCTGATGGAATGATCATCCAGCATCTGTTGCAGGTCTTTTGTGCGTTCTTCATCTGTTCCGCCGAAAATAAAATCTTTTTTTCCAACGGTGTCGCCTATGCGTACCTTAAAGCCCCAGTTTTGCATTTGCTGAACTGCGGATTGAATGTCCTTTTCTGTGATGTTACCAGCCGGACAGGTAATGCCTATCGTGTCTCCATACTTTAAGTATTTTGGCGTGAGGAGCGGTCTGCGGTTTTCATCCTGGTATCCGATGGTGAACGGTGCCAACGGGGTTGCAGCACTTAATCCAATGACAGCAGAAAGAAAATATTTACGGTTCATGTTTTAAAGGTAGTGAAATAGGCATTTTGGCATTGGTGCAGATTACGGTATTTTTGCACTCGCCTTTTATAAAATTGCAGTTCAGCAGTGGTTCCACCATACGGTGGCGCACCGCAAGCATCCTGGACTGACGAGGCAATATAAAATGGATAATTAATAATGGGAGGTGATTGAAATAAATCGTTCTAAAATCAAACATCGTTCTTCAATCGAATGACAGATTATAAAAGGATATTGGTTACTGCAGCTTTGCCTTACGCAAACGGGCCGGTGCACATCGGGCATCTGGCAGGTTGTTATTTGCCTGCAGACATTTATGTGCGTTATCAGCGTGCGAAAAAGCGCGACATTAAATTCGTGTGCGGAAGCGATGAACATGGCGTGCCCATAACCATTCGCGCGATGAAAGTGGGAATCACTCCGCAACAAGTCGTTGATAAATATCACGAACTGATCAAAGAAAGTTTTGCACAGATGAATATTTCGTTTGATATCTATTCCAGAACTTCCAGCAAAATGCATCATCAAACGGCATCTGATTTTTTTACCAAATTATACAATGACGGATTGTTTGAAGAAAAAGAAACCGAACAATATTATGATGAGAAGGCAAAAACATTTTTAGCGGACAGGTACATCATCGGAACTTGCCCGGTTTGTGGAAATCCAAGAGCTTTTGGTGATCAGTGTGAGAACTGCGGATCGTCCCTGAGCCCCGAAATGCTGATCGACCCCCGCAGCGCGTTGAGTGAAGCAACGCCAATAAAAAGGAAAACCAGGCATTGGTATTTTCCCTTACAACATTATGAAGCCTGGCTGAAAGAGTGGATCCTGGAGGATCATAAAGAGTGGAAAAATAATGTCTACGGGCAATGCAAAAGCTGGCTGGATAACGGTTTGCAGGCGCGCGCGATGACGCGTGACAGTAATTGGGGAATCAAAGTCCCCCTGCCGGATTCGGAAGGAAAAGTTTTGTACGTGTGGTTTGATGCGCCTATCGGTTATATTTCTGCAACGAAAGAATTGACAGCCGAATGGAGTGATTATTGGT
>DATGFZ010000294.1:0-6122 GCA_035308805.1 Puia sp.
ATATCACGTCAACAAACTGGAAGAGATCTTACCGCATAACTGGAAAAAAAGAAAAGAAAATCACATCTTGGCCAAGGAGATTGCTTAGGCAAAATTAAACGACAAAATTATACGAGACTTTTAACTTCCCGGAGGTACACAAAGATGCTACAACATTGATAATCCCCATCTTCATGTTGTGTTTCCAAATATAATAGATGCCTGTAATAAGCAATAGCACTCCATTAATTACAGTAAATAAAAATAAATATGCGGCGACTGTAGTAAATAAATTACCATTGATTTCGTCAATAGGTCTGTTTTGAAAATGAGATTGCAAATTTATTGCTACATAATAAATGATTACAAATAGAACTATGCAGCACGAAGCACTTGAATATATTGAAAGCACCTTTTTCATTTTAGCAAGTTCCACATTTTATTTTGAAAAAGAAAGTAGGTGCTAACATATACTCAACTCAAAACTATTCAGGAATAATGGTAAATTGCCTGAAAGAAAAAGAAATGAAAATTATTTTCTCTATCATATTATTTTTCTGCACTGCAAATGCTTATTCTCAAAAAATAACCTACCACTCCTTAATTGGTAAATGGAATGTAATAGATTCAAGCGGCAACGGAACTTATATTCACTTTAAGTTTTTTAATAAATCAAAGGGCGAGTTGAATATGCAAAATATACCAGTAAAATTTAAGTATTCTATAAATAACAGCGCCGAAAATTCTTTAATAACTATGCGAACTGTTACGGATGACAAAATAAACCACGTTATATATTTTCTTATTAAACCTGATGGTGAAAATATTTTTAAAATTCAGTATGTCGAAAGCCCAGAAACAAAAGAGTGGAATAAGAACGAAAATGAGAGAACCACAGGTGGGATAAAAAAAGAATAAATCTCTTTCTTCTTACGGGTTAATACCTCTTGGCTGCTATTAAGTTGAATTTATATTTTTATGTAGCTTAGTATCATAATGACTATTGTATATCCAAGATTGATTTATTTTCCAGCCTATATATCAATATACTTTTTTTATCAATTCAACAGGACGAAAAGAATCAAGAGAATAAATAGGAAGCAATCATTGGGCGATATATGGGAATTATATTTGAATAATGTCTTATTATCCAAGAAAGATGTAACCAAGAATCCAGAGTCAAACTAATTGCTATATGAAATCCATTGAAGAATGCTTAGATATGATTTTACATGATCTTGTACAAAATTGGGATTTGCCGGATGCGAAAAGGGAATGGTTAAAAGGGGAAGACCTATTAAAAAGATTTGAATTGCCGGACAATATGCACAAGCATGAATTTTTTAAGAGACTTATTCGCCGATTAATCAAAGATGATTTTGCAGAAACAAATGGTGGAAGAAAATTAGAACAGGGAGACGATATAAACGTTTATGAGCAAGCAACACTTATTACCATTGAAGGATATTATTTCATAATTGAACAAAACGGGTACACACAAAGAGAAGAAAAGCGACTAACTGATATTACTGCTAGTAATGACCGGAATGAAAGAATGGAAAGAAACGAGGAGCGGTTGGTGCGATGGAATCGCCGTATGACTTTTGCAACAATCTTTGCCGGTCTTTGCGGGCTTGCACTTGCTGTGATTAGTTTTGTTGATTTATCCTTGAAGTATCATTGGTTTTCCTGTCACTAATTTCTTTCGTTGCTTCGATGTAGTATATTTAAATCTCCTAATCAAATCAAACAACTTTGAAAGAACCTACTATTTTTTCTGATGCTTTAAGAAATAAAGCGATTTCGTCGTTTGATGATGAATTGGCTTGGAAGTTAGATGACATTTTTGATGCAATAGATGAAATAATCAATAGTGGATATGCAATACTTGGTGGAGATGCTTGGGCGATTGTTTCAACACAAAGCGAACATATTCCCTTGACTTATATTAACCCAAACGAAATTGCAATAGGCATAATAAGAGGGGGAGATAATATTGATTATGTATTTAATTGGCATTGTGACAAAAAAAAATCGGAGGGGTGGGAGGATTATCTGAAAAGGACAAAAGATGAATCAATAAAGTCAATCAAGAAATTAAATACAGAACAGTTGGTTGCCGACGAGTTTAAAGATTCCATTTATTACAACTTAGTCTATATAAACGAAGAAGGTCATAATAAATTAGTAAAATGAAGTAGTCAATATTTAACCTGACATAACTTGTCTTTTCAAGTTGTGTCTTGACTACATTTCCGCCGCTGCGTCGGTCATTATGGATTATTTTATCCTCTTGGATTTTAACCAAAATGTTCCGAGTTATTTCATCGGAGGCGAAAGAAATAAAATAAAGGTGGGAGTCCCAAAAAAAAGTTATCTACAAGTTTCCTATTACGTTCCTTGAAAATTATTACTTATTAGACCATGAAAGAAAAGAGAGATAGAGTCACAAAAAAAATGGTAAATAAAAATATTTTGTAGTTGTATTTTGTTTCCTGATTTCTCATGATGTAAATTATCTCATTTTAAATTTGATAAATTATTTCTATCTACTCACAGATTTTACAAGCGCGATATCCGTACTTATTAACAGCATCATACAACGAAATCTTAATGATCTGATGCGTGCATCTTTGCAAACCCCTACATATTAAAGTTGAATGATAAGCATAAGCTCTACTACTGACACAAATAAAAACACTGTCATTTCTTACTTCTGTAACCGAAGAATGTTTGGGCAATTGATGATGAGGAGCACTTGAAAATGAAAAAAATGATAGTGAGACAAGGATTAAGGAGACGAGTTTTTTCATATTCTTAGGTTTTAGGTTATGCCTAAGATATGCAATTCTTAGAAGAATATTGGGTTTATAAGAGTTTAGCCTTATGTCCGACCATGGAGGATTGTGATTTTGGTCATATTATAATAGCGGAGAATATGATGTACCTATTTCCTAAACAAATCAATGATATCAACCTCAAGAGCATTTGCTAACCTCACTAAAGTATAAAACTCAATGTTCTTTTTCCCGTTTTCTATCCGGCTTATTTCAGTTCTGTTTATGTTACTTTTCAATTCCAAATCAAGTTGCACCATTCCGTTCTTCTCACGGAAAAACTTAATTCTCTTTCCAAGCAACTTTAACTCGTTATGATATCTCTTTTCAATCATTTATAGAAGAAAAGTTGAGTTAAAATCAACAATAAAAAAGTGGTTTATAGCACAACATTATTTTTTTCGGTATATTAGCCATAACCATACAAACCAATCATTATGGCAAAATTCTGCGCTTGGTGTGGCTCATTAATTAACGAGACTGACAAATTCTGTGGGAGTTGCGGTAAAGAAATCATAAAAACTTCTCCGCGTCTAAAAGAAGAAAGAAATAATCAAAGAAAAGAGTTTAGTAAAAAGAAGTACCTAAAGAATGAAACAATGTTCCTTTTAATTACAGTAGGCGCTCTTTTGATTTTTATTGTTTTTGGCGCGATCTCAGAACATAAATGGAAATCCACAGGGGATTTATTAAGACCAAATCAAACTTACGCAGACACATCAAAAAACTTGGATGGGTATAAGTCTATACCTGATTCGGTACAAATAAGTGGTGACTCTACCAAAATGAGTGTAGACAGCATTGTCACTGAACCCACCAGTTCAACAGATACATTTACCACAAACAATAATTACTCAAATCAACCTCAAAATAATTCCAACTTAATTATAAATGCATTCAACATAACGGAAGATTTCAATAAATATAACTTATCAATTAATGAAAAACAATCGCTTTGCAAATGGTGCAATACTTTTCCTGTAATGGGATGCTCGATTCGAACTGATGCTGAAATTAATTCAAGATTTTCGAGCTTTCGACTCGAAAATGTTTTGATTGATTATATGAACTATATGAAAGAAAAAAAACCTTTGTTCACTGCGGATGAACTTAACAGAATAATGAACTATTTCGATCTCGATAGTTTAACTCGGCCCGATATTTATTCTTCTATTTTGAAAAGAGCCGAGAAAAATTGGTTTTCTGAAAATTATGGACTACGAAGGATGTTATTTGGCTCAAGTAATAAAAAAGATTGGGAAATTTTAATTAACCGCTATGCAGATTGTCAATCGTTCTGCTCCCTGAAATGCCAAAGCGAATATTATCAAAAATATGGTACTACAAACTAATTATTTATTTCTCCTTCAAATTTGAATACTATGGAGCCTGGATATCAAGTTAATTTTTGCACTCGATGTGGATCTCCGTTAATCGACCACCCGTTTTACTGTAGTAGGTGTGGTTCAAGAGTGGAGTACGATTCTTCTGAAGAGAAACATTCCGTAAGGTCAACTTCCGTAATTATTCCACCGGCTTCCCTTGTTGAACCTATATCGAGTAAAGTCCAACCTCCAAAAACGAGCTTTACGTTTAGTATATTAAGTTTCCTTGCCCTTGTAATGTTTATCATTATCGCCAACAAAGTGTACCAGTTTATGATGGTCTGGTCAACATTTAAATGGGAGTATGAACACGGCAATCTTATTTTAAGATTTTTTGTAGTATTAATTAAGAACGAAAGTTCATTGAGCGAAAATGAATTGGCAGCGTCTTTTGTGAAGCTTTACATATTCGGATATCTTTTTTTTATCACCAACTGTTCTAAATGCTTAGTTTCTCTACTTAGCACTTTTGTTGAAAAAACAATATTTCCGCACTTAATAAATATTGCATTTGTTATTGAGGTATTATCTCTTGGAATTCTGCTGGGAGTAGTTCCCTTCGAGAATTTCGTAAAATTGACAATTCTACTTGCCATACCAAATCTCGCCGGCTATTGGTTAATAAGGGGAAGTCAAAAATCATTTAATCAAAATAAGACAACGTATCCATGAGAAAGATAAATCGTTTAGCGCTTCCTATTTTCTTATTAACGATTATTTTTTGTTGTATTTCAAAGAATGGATTCAGTCAATCGAAAACCTCTGATTCAACAAAAAAATCAAAAACTAATTGGACTTGGAAAGGGAAACCTGTTACTGAAAAACAATTGGAGGATTCTATGGGCGTCAGTTTTAAAAAATTTAATGATTCGATCAATAGGGCTGATCATTTGAAACCCATAAAACTCAAGGTAAGTTCAGATTCCTCCAAGTAGGTAGTGCATGTTTTTATTGACACCCAAAAAAATACCTGTCAATCTCTTTTCCTCTAATTTTGATGTGTGACAGATTATATAAAAATATCGAAACGGCTACGTAGCGTCGTCCTTGGGTTGTTCTTAGTTTTTATTTTAATTGTTTATGGTTGCCCCCACCATTGGTCAGAAAAACAAAAGCAGGAATTCGCACAAAAATGTTCCGACACAGGTACTATTGAAGAATTGAATTTTTTTTTAAAGGATTTTTCATATCAGGAAGTTGAAAATATATGCATTCAACAAGTTCATAACGGAGTCATTGTTGATTCGTTTTATGTGCATGCTGATGCAAGGTCATTTGATAAAATCAGAAATACCTATGGAGCAGGCATTAGCCGAAAAATATATCTCAAAGACATTTATAAAATAATAGTTCCAGGGGAAAAACCCTTTATTTTATCAGATATGAAAACGGTTGTATGGCCAACACATGCATTGTTTAATGAAAACTACATGTGTATTATGGCAAATTATACAATTGATGGCAAACGACGTGAACATGACCCCTCGGTTTATCTTCTCAGTAAAGAATAAGATTTGACTAAAAAAAATTAATAAAGAAAGATTGAAATTTGAGATGAGCAACGCGAAATAAGGTTTGCGAGGAATATATACCGCGTCGAACAAGAATATTTAATTTGAATAATGAAAAGGAAAGAAAAGTATAGAAGAAGCAAAAAAGAAAAGAAGGTAATAATAATTAGTAATTCCTTATATCTTAAGGTTTCCAAATATTTGCCCTACGATTGGGGAGACAATATACGTGTTGGACCACGCAATAAAATAAATGAGTTCAAGTACCCGTACTTTTATTTTCCTTGAGAGTGTAAGCCAAACTGTGTCAAAGTTAAAATCTTAACTTTAAACACAGCGTTATGGAAAATGAACAACAAGAACCTTTCGATTTCGAGAAAGCTAAGCAAAAATTAAAGGAACAATTCCGG
>DATGFZ010000295.1:0-11673 GCA_035308805.1 Puia sp.
TCTCATATTTAATGTTTTTAGCCCCATCACGTTTATACCATGGCTTGACGTGGATGCGAACGGAAACAGTTTGCAATTGTATGGGAGTGCGCCTGTTTGTAATTCAGAGCGTCAATATAATTTCGAATTTTCTTATGAAACACCGGCAAACAGGAAACAGATAATGGATTTTATGGACAGCATTCCAAGCGGATATTATGTTGATGTTTGGAGCCTTGATTATGATTACAACAATTCTTTTTCCGCAACATGGCATGGTGACACGACATTATTCGGTTCTAACAATTCATTATACAATAAGTTACTTACAGCAGGTTTTTCGAATATAGATTCGATCAATCAACCCCGTGCATGGAGTTTTGTGTATAAAAAGAACGATCCAAGCTTTACACCGGTTTCTGCTTTTACCCAAGGCGTATATGACAGACTGACGTTGACGGCAAACTGCCCGACTCCCGATCTGCTGGGATATGTCATCTCACCGCAATTCGGTCCCGCAAAAGACTGGAAGCAGGTTCACTGGCGTGGTTCGAGTCTTGAAACGCCTTCAACAGATTCTGTATCGCTCCAGGTATTGGGTATTGATACGCTGGGTAATTCAAATTCTTTGTATACATTAAATTTAAGTAACCAGGATTACGATATCTCTGCAATCAATGCTAAACAGTATCCCTACCTGCAATTGAAAATGACCGCACAGGATAGCGTTCATGCCACTCCTTACCAGTTGCAATACTGGAGACTCAATTATGATCCGGTTCCTGAAGGAGCGCTTGCGCCAAATTTATTTTTTACATCAAAAGATACCGTAGTTCAGGGACAGCAATTGCAATTTGCTGTTGCCTTTAAGAATGTAAGCATAACTGCATTTGACAGCATGCAATTGACATTGACAATCATTGATCAGAACAATGTAAGTCATCCGATCAATATGCCTAAGAGAAAACCATTGGTCAGCGGGGATACCTTGATCATAACCTATACCATAGACACAAAATCCTATCCAGGCTTAAATACAATCTTTCTTTATGTTAATCCGCGCCTGCAGCCCGAAGAATATTTCTTTAATAATTTTGCATACAAAACCTTTTACGTAAAATCAGAAAACTCCAACCCCTTACTCGACGTAACTTTTGACGGAGTGCATATACTCAACCAGGATATTGTTTCTGCAAAACCACATATTCTGATTAAGCTTAAAGATGCCGCGCAATATTTGCTGCTCACCGATACAACGGAAGTGAGCGTCCAGCTGCGTTATCCGGACGGTTCATTGCATGCTTACAACTATAACACCGACACGTTACGATTTACACCGGCAACAAGCAGCGCTGACAATACAGCCACCGTTGATTTCACCCCTGTGCTTACCAAACAATATAATCCGCAGGGTGATGTATACGAATTGGTAGTCACGGGCAAAAATGCCTATGGAAATGCAGCTGGAAATATTCAATTTGAAGTTGCCTTCACCGTCATTTCCAAAGCCATGATTTCCAATATGCTCAATTATCCAAATCCGTTTACTACGTCAACTGCTTTTGTATTTACCATCACCGGCAGCCAGGTTCCGCAAAATATCAGAGTGGAAATTATGACCATAACGGGCAAGGTTGTGCGCGAAATAACCGAGCAGGAATTAGGACCATTGCATGTTGGAAGAAATATCACAGAATATAAATGGAATGGCACTGACACTTACGGACAGCGTTTGGCTAATGGTGTATATTTATATCGCGTGGTAACAAACCTGAACGGAAAATCTCTTGAAAAGTATACCGCCACAGGAGATAATACCAACCAGTATTTTGTGAATGGATACGGAAAAATGTACCTGATGGGCAAATAATTAATTTTTTTTGACAAAACCTGTCATTCGAAAGATATGAGATGAAAAAATGTTCACTTCATCTCATATCTTACTGCCCTCATTTCACTTCAAAAAAGGACTAATTTCGGGTTGACGATCTTTCTACGTCAACTAATTGGATAATTAAAAATGAAAAAAAACGGACTGCTATTATTATTTTTTTGCGGCTTATCTTTTCTATTTTATTTTTTAATAATCAACAGGCCTTTCGTGTGTGATGATTATACTGTTTTGAAAAGAGTTGCTATTGATAAAATCATTTTTATTAAAGGGTTTTTTCGGCCGCTTTCCGATTTTACTCTTTATTTTAATTATCTAATCGGCGGATTTCATGCTTGGGGTTATTATGTTTTCAATATTTTAATTCACGGCATCAACAGCTTTTTGCTGTTTCAATTTTGCAGCAAATGGAAATGGACAGATAACGCTCATAAACAACAAATCTTTGCCTTTACGGCCAGCCTGCTTTTTTTAACTTACCCTTTTCATAATGAATGCATTGTCTGGGTACTTGGGCGCGCATCGTTGATGGCATCCACGTTTGGCATATTGGGTTTATTGATATTGGTCAGCAGCTTTTCGCAAACAATTAAAATCGTTCTTGTCTGTTTGTGCTGGTTTATCGGACTGACTGCTTATGAATCAATTTTTTTATTGCCGTTGATGATTTTCGTGATCACTTATAAAAACCGATCAGAAATATTCAAGAGAAATATAATATGGATCGTTGTGTTGAGTGCAACACTGATCTGTCATCTCATCTTCCGTTTGAGAATATCCGGTGGTTTCCTGGGGTCTTACGGTCAGAATTTCTTTACAGAAAGAATGATTCATTACGCGGCCAATTTTTTTAAGGTTGCCGGCCGTCTGTTTTTACCTCCTGTCCAGAATTATTACTGGCAGGCAATTGTATTTGTATTGCTTGGCGGTCTCATTGCAGGCATTCTTTTTTTCTTCTTCAGAAAATTCAGAACTGGCAATAGTGAAAGAATATTTTTTTATAAAATGATTGTTTTGCTGGTGGTCACTGCTGTAATACCTGTCTTATTTTCTGTAAGCACAAAAACTTCAGAGAGCGACAGGTTCTTGTATTTTCCTTCTTTCTTCCTCTGCGCTTTGATTGCATTTTTGATGGTGAACTTGCTGGTGAATAAATACGTCTTTATCATCATTGCTTTATTTTTACTGTCCTATAATATTTTCTTTCTGGAAAAAAATAATGAGAACTGGATAAAAGCCTCTGACATCAGTAAAGATATAATCAGTACCATTAAATCAAAACAATACTCAAAAAAGATATATATCATTAACCTGCCCGAGGAAAAGGATGGGGCATTCATATTCAGATCGGGTCTGGAAGATGCATTAATGATTAACGGAGTGAACAGTGATCACATCAAAATTGTTAACCTCCTGAAGCGAAAGGAAATGCTGAACCTGCCGGAAGAGATTGAACCCGAAAAAATTAATAATGAAATTCGTATTCCTCCGGTCGTAGACATTAAAACCAATAAGGCAGACTCATTGACAACAATACAAGCCGGGGATAGTTCATACATTTCCAATGATAAAGAAAGTGTAATATTATATTGGAATAAAAAGAGCATGATTACGTTGCAGCGGTAATTTTTTTAAAAAATTTGATGTACAAAGCGAACAGTTATATTACCAGGGGAGTTACATTTTTGAACAATCAGATGTTTCCGGGAAGCAAAAGGCTTTCCACCCTGATGATCTACGCTACGGACCTTTGTGACTCTGCGTGCAAACATTGTCTGATATGGGCGAAACGTCCGGTAAATTATCTTCCGTTTGACAAGATCGTCGAGATCATGAAAAGCAAATGCATTACAGGTGCAACAAGCATTGGGTTGGAAGGAGGCGAATTTATGCTGCATCCTGATGCGGAAAAAATAATGGGCTGGTTTTCACTGAATCATCCCAATTACGATTTGCTTTCCAATTGTCTGAGTCCAGATAAATTAATCGAAGCGGTAAAAAAATTTCCTCCAAAAAGGTTATTGATTTCGCTGGACGGAACAGCCGAAACATATTTATATATGCGTGGCAAACCTGGATATGACGGTGTCATAAAAGTAATTGAAAATCTAAAGGATCTGCTACCCGTTTCCGTCATGTTTACACTTTCTCCGTACAACGATTTCAATGATATGCAGCATGTAGCCAATGTCTGTAAAAGATATGGCATAGACATGCGCGTTGGAATTTATAATGATATTGCTTTTTTCGATACGGTCGATAAAGCCCACGAAACAGAAATTGGGAGCCATAAAGATGAAGAACCTTTAAAGTTCGGCGACGTAAAACAAATGAAGGATCACGGTCTATTTACAAAAACAAAGGCGTTAAAATTATCGGAGATTTCCGGAGATATTTCTCAGCCCAAACACGACACATCAAAAAAATATAAAAATTTTGTAAAAGAAATCCCCGCCATTATAAAAGAGTTCAGTGAAAATTATGATTTTTTGGTGCTCTACAATGAATGGAGGCAGAATCATTTAAAAATGAGGTGCTACAGTATATTAGACAGCTTGGTTATTTTGCCCGATGGCGATGTCCCGATTTGTCAAAACCTTGATTTGAAAATTGGTAATATTTTTCAAAAAAACCTTGATGAAATATTTAATGGGATAGAAACGCAGCAATTGCAACACCACTATGTTCATAATTGTAATCAGTGCTGGCTTAATTTTCACAGAAAATATGATGTAATACTTCACCGCACTTTCGAAAAATATTTTGGCAGAAATATTACTTCGAAATTATTTGGGTACTATCAATGGGAGCAGGATGCTCAGGTTACTTATAAGAAATATTTTGAGAAGATTGAAAAAGAAAACAAATAAAAGTTATTTTGTTTTTTTTAACTGATCAAGGATATAATATGTATTTTTCAAACTCACTAAATTTCCCAGTTCATCTTTTTTATTTGCTTCCGTACAATTGACGAAATGCTCAACCTCTCCGTAAAAACCTTTAACAAAAAGATCATTGTTATCTATCATGGGAGAGAAGCCGTTATTATTAAAATAAATATGCTGTGTGAGCGGTTGTTTGAATAATTTTTCCAAAGGGATATTCATCAAGGACTGACCTTTTTTAATCCCGACAAGACTGTTCGGATAATGGCATTGTAAGATTTCTTTCTCCGTATTTATTTCCAGGTATTCACAGGCTGAAGACCATGAATGATTGGTTGATAATTCTACAAATCCGTTGATGTTATTGTCATGCCTGAAATGGATATTGATGGTTGAGTTGCCGTTAAAATTGCTTTTAAAGAGGTGATCAATTGAAGCATTCCCGAAAAGTCGTACAATGTTATCTACGGGGTGAATAAATAATTCATAGATCTCATCACCATCCGGAAAAGCCCCCGTAAGATAACGATAATGATAATGTTGAATTTGTTTCCTGAATTGGTGTAAGAGCTTATTAACGGTAGAAAAACGTCTTTGCAAACCAACTACGCAAACATTTTCATTCTGAATTTTAATCAGGTCTGCCAATTCGTTTGAAGAAAAGGCAGGGGGCTTTTCAACAAAGACATGTTTGTTCGCAGCCAGGCATTTTTTTGTCAATTCATTTTGCACCAATGATTGCGTGCAGATAAAGACCCCCTTAATATCATCATCATTTAAAATAACCGACAAGTCATCTATACCGGCACAATCGACAAAACAGGCAGCCATTTTATCTGCGTGTTGTTTATTTTTTGTAAGGATATACTTAAGCGGAATATTAAGATATTTTATGCAAGGGTATAAGTTTGCAATGCTGTGGGAGCCCACGCCAATAAAACCATATTTATATTTATACCCGCTGATCTTATCTAAATAAGATTTTTTACGAATTGATTTGTATTTGTCAATAAGAAATTTCGGGATCATATTGCCGCTATTGTCTTGATTTTATCAAACGGGTCACATATTTTCCAATCATGTCAAATTCAAGGTTCACTTTGGTTCCCGGGAAAACGTTTTTGATATTTGTGTATTCAAATGTATATGGAATGATTGCCACGCTAAGACTTTTTTTCTTAACGTTGAATACAGTTAAGCTGATTCCGTTCAGACAGATGGAACCTTTTTCAATAACCAGGTGGTTGAATTCTTTTGGAAATTCAAAGCCAAATTCCCAACTGCCGCCGCTGTCTTTCCTGCTTTTACAAATCCCCGTCGCATCCACATGACCCTGGACAATGTGTCCGTCAAGCCGGCTGTTTAATTGCAGACATCTTTCCAAATTGATTGTATCGCCTGCTTTCCAGTCCTTTAGGGTTGTCCTTTTTAGTGTTTCAGAAATGGCGGTAACCTTATGCCGGCTGTTGTTTACCTCTTCAACGGTCAGGCAAACTCCGCTATGGGAGAGACTTTGATCAATCCTTAATTCTTTGGAGAGGGGTGATTCGATCCAAAAAGTTTTGTTTCTGTTTTTGATTGATAGCTCTGCAATGGAGCCGATATTTTCAATAATACCCGTGAACATGATATAAGAACTGTTTAAAATTTCAATTTCCTAATTTCGGATTTTCGTTTTAACTTTGCGTTCCTCAAATTAAAAAGAATTATTTATGCTGATAATTGATTCAAAAGATTGCGAAAATATTGATAAAGCGCTCAAAAAGTACAAGAAAAAATTCGAAAAAGCGAAAGTGCTTTTGCAACTCAGAGAGCGTCAGTCGTATACTAAGCCATCTGTAAAACGCAGGGGAGAGGTATTGAAGGCTGTATATCGCCAGCAAATTGCCAGTGGTAAGATTGATTAACGTTTAATTTCCTTTAAATGATATGGTAAAGCCGCTTCAAAATAGCGGCTTTTCGTTTTATGTCAATCTGCAATGGATCGATTTATTCAATAAATTTGATGAACAACAACCCATTTTATTTTGGAAAGATCTATTCAGCTCTTTATTGATTACCTAAAATTCGAAAAACGGTATTCGCAGCATACGGTCAGGAGCTACCATGATGACCTGATTCAATTCTCTCAATTCCTGAAAAAAGATTTTGGAGAAATTTCTTTACCGGAAATTAACGCGGCGTTTATCCGAAGCTGGCTTGCCTCTTTGAAAAGCAATCAGCTTGCTTCCAAATCAATCAACAGAAAGATCTCTGTATTAAAATCCTTTTTTAAGTATCAACTGCGGACAGGCGCTCTGGAAGTGATGCCGCTGACAAATATTGTTTTGCCAAAAAATAAAAAAAGATTGCCGGTTTTTATTGAACAAAAAGATATACAACATTTGTTTTCGCAAATCGAATTTCCTGGAGACTGGAAAGGGGAAACAGACAAATTATTGTTGGCTATTTTCTACAACACCGGAATGCGGCTTAGCGAACTGGTGAATTTGAAAGAATCAAATATTGACCACAGGGGCAGGGTCATCAAAGTGCTGGGTAAAGGAAATAAAGAAAGAATTATTCCGGTAAGCGCGCGGTTAAGCAATGAAATAAAGGAATATGCGCAGCATAAAAAAAAGTGTTTCGAAAAATATGATGAAACTTTTTTGCTCGTGGATAAATCCGGAAAAAAATTATATGCAAAATATGTTTACCTCGCGGTAAAAAAATACCTCGGGAGTGTAACTACCCTAGATAAAAAAAGTCCTCATGTTCTTCGGCATACTTTTGCCACACATCTGACCAACAACGGAGCGGATTTAAATTCGGTGAAAGAATTGTTGGGTCATTCCAGTTTAGCCGCAACACAGATCTACACGCATAATACCATTGAAAAATTAAAAGATGTCTATAAGAAGGCGCATCCAAAAGCTTAAATGAAAGATTAAACATGTCTTATTTATTTGGAAAAGCACGGTAAAAATATTAACTTCATTGTGTTGGAGTTTAGAGCGTACTTTGTTTAGTTCTTTAATTTGTTTTTGTTTTAAAAGTTCTGTTATGAAGATTAACATTCATACCGTGCATTTTAATGCCGATGTCAAATTGTTGAATTATGTAACAAAAAAATTAAATAAATTAAACACTTTTCAGCATGGAATAATCAATATAGATGTTTTTTTGAAATTAGATAATGTCGCGCATACCATAAAAGATAAAGTAGTTGAAATCAGTGTTTGGATACCGCAACAGCAATTTTTTGTGAAACATTGTTGTAAATCGTTTGAAGAATGTTTTGATTGTGCGTTTGGATCCCTGGTAATTCAAATGAAGAAAAAAAAGTCGAAGAGTTTTAATAACCCCCGAATCTCATAAGGTCTTCTGAAATAGAAGGCCTTTTTTTTCGTTATTACCACCTGTACCATTAATTTTCTCCACATAAGCGTGGAAAAAAAACAATTCAAAATTTTTGAATTTAACAAATTCGCTTACCTTTGCATTCCTCAAAAAAAGAGGTGATAATGTGCGCATTGTAAGTTCTTTGCCGGATCGAAAATCATCAGTTGCCAGAAAACAGTAATAGCTGGCAGAGGTATCGAATAGAAAAAATGCCACTTTAGCTCAGCTGGTAGAGCAACTGATTTGTAATCAGTAGGTCGTTGGTTCGATTCCGACAAGTGGCTCAGATGGGCAAGTAGCCAAGTGGCCAACGGCAACAGACTGTAAATCTGTCCTCTTACGAGTTCGGTGGTTCGAATCCATCCTTGCCCACAAAACCTAAATTTGAAATGGTATGAATTTGAAAATAGGTTTCTTTGAAAAGAAGTTCTTTAGATAGCGCGATGGAAGATTCTGCCGAGCCTATTGGGCGACAGATTATTCGATTTTCAAGCGTGCACATTGATATATGCGGAAGTAGCTCAGTTGGTAGAGCGACAGCCTTCCAAGCTGTAGGTCGCGGGTTCGAACCTCGTCTTCCGCTCAGCGTTGAGATGACAGTTGACAGGCTAACTGTCAACTAACAACGGTCAACTGTCAACTTGAATTGACATGCCGTTGTAGCTCAGTGGTAGAGCACTTCCTTGGTAAGGAAGAGGTCAAGGGTTCAATTCCCTTTAACGGCTCTGAATGAGGTTGATGGCAAGAGTTTGATTATTGAGCAGCTCGTTTGCCTATATTTAGCGATTGGAAACGGTGAACAGGACCTGAACAGGATTGTTACCCTATATTGTCACAGGCGAAGTGGCGCAGCAATGGGGAGAAGATTTGGAAACGTTGATTAAATAAAAATATAACTATCTTCCGCTAATGGTTAGCAAATGGTTTTTTAATTTAAAAATTACAATTTAAAACAATAACGATGTCAAAAGAGACCTTTAAGAGGGACAAACCTCACGTGAATGTTGGAACCATCGGTCACATCGACCATGGTAAAACAACTTTAACTGCAGCCATTACTACCATTCTTTCAAAGAAGGGTTTGGCTACGGCTAAAAAGTATGATGAAATTGATGCAGCTCCGGAAGAAAAAGAACGCGGCATCACCATTAACACTGCTCACGTAGAATATCAAACAGCAAACAGGCATTATGCCCATGTGGATTGTCCTGGTCACGCTGACTATGTAAAAAATATGATCACCGGAGCTGCCCAAATGGATGGTGCAATCTTAGTTGTTGCTGCTACCGATGGTCCGATGCCTCAAACGAAAGAACACATTTTGCTTGCACGCCAGGTTGGTGTTCCCCGCATGGTTGTTTTTATGAATAAGGTTGATTTGGTAGATGACCCTGAATTATTGGAACTCGTTGAAATGGAAATTCGCGAATTGCTGACATTTTACGGTTTCGATGGGGACAATACACCGATCATCAAGGGTTCTGCAACAGGAGCGTTGGCCGGGGATGAAAAATGGGTTGCTGCCATTGATGAATTGATGGCTGCTGTTGACAGTTATATCCCATTGCCTCCGCGACCGGTTGACCAACCTTTTCTTATGTCTGTGGAGGATGTATTTTCCATCACTGGCCGGGGTACTGTAGCAACAGGTCGTATCGAAAGAGGTCGTATTAAAGTGGGTGAAGGAATTGAAATAGTTGGTTTGATGGAAGCGCCATTAACATCTACTGTAACTGGTGTAGAAATGTTCCGCAAACTCTTGGACGAAGGTGAAGCAGGGGATAATGCAGGATTGTTATTACGAGGGATTGAAAAAAATCAAATCCGTCGTGGTATGGTTCTTTGCAAACCGGGTTCGATCACCCCCCACACTGAATTCAAAGGCGAAGTGTATGTATTGAGTAAGGAAGAGGGCGGACGTCATACTCCATTTTTTAACAAATATCGTCCTCAATTCTATTTCCGCACCACAGATGTTACCGGAGAGGTGGAATTGCCGGCAGGAACAGAAATGGTAATGCCTGGAGATAACACATCACTATCTGTTAAATTAATTCAGCCGATAGCGATGGAAAAAGGTTTGAAGTTTGCTATTCGTGAAGGTGGTCGAACAGTGGGCGCGGGACAGGTTACGGAGATTATTAAATAAGAAATATGCTTTGGGCTTTTGGCTCTTAGCTGATTGACTTTGCAAAAGATTATTATCTTTGCGACATAAGTTTTAAAAGCTGTCTCGCGGTCGCGGGATAGCTTTTAGCTTTCTACGGGCATCGTACAACGGTTAGTATAGAGGTCTCCAAAACCTTCGATCAGGGTTCGAATCCTTGTGCCCGTGCTGAGTAATGCTGATGTGATGTCTGGCAATTTGACATCGCTTGCGGGCCGGACCTGCGAAAAAAACCGTTGGTGTTTCCGGTCGCGTCGTTGGCAAATTGACTAAAAATCAAATTAACAATATGAATAAAGTAGCAACATATTTCCGGGAGTCTTATAAAGAATTACTTGAAAAAGTGACCTGGCCCAACTGGACCCAGCTTCAGCAATCAACAATAATCGTGTTGGTGGCGACACTGCTGATTACATTGATTGTTTGGGTAATGGACATGTTGGCAAGCGGAGTCTTAAAATTCATCTATTCATTCTTTTCTAAATAAAAATGGAAACATTAAATCAACAGGAAACCAAATGGTACGTGCTGCGCGTAGTGAGCGGCAAAGAGCGTAAAGTGAAAGAATATCTTGATAAAGAAGTTACGCGAGGAGGTTGGAGCGAGGTGGTTAAGCAGGTTTTTTTGCCTGTGGAAAAAGTGTATAAAGTGCAGAACGGGAAAAAAGTTATGCGCGAAAGAAACTATTATCCGGGTTATGTGATGATTGAGGTGAAGGAAGGCAAATTGAGTGATGACCTCCGCGATGCCATAAAGAACACGAACAGTGTAATTCATTTTTTGGGTAAAGAAAATCCCATCGCCCTGCGTAAAGCTGAAGTGAATAAAATGCTGGGTAAGATGGATGAAATGGCAGAAACGGGAGGTATGAGCATGAGCGAGCCTTTTATTATTGGAGAAACGATCAAAATCATTGAAGGCCCTTTTAACGACTTCAACGGCATTATTGAAGAGGTAAATGACGAAAAAAAGAAACTTAAGGTAACGGTGAAGATTTTCGGTCGTTCAACACCCGTAGAATTAAATTATATGCAAGTTGAAAAAATAGTTTAATTTTATTCTATCAATACAATATGAAGCTGCCCAAAAGGTGGCTTTTTTTATCTCCAAACCACCAAAAAGATTTTTATGCGAATAGCCTATTTAATAATGGCTCATAAGAATCCGACTCAAATTGAAAAACTAATACACAAACTTCGCCATCCCCAATTCGACGTGTACATTCACCTCGATAAAAAAACTGATATCGGGGATTACGAATACCTTTCTAACATCCGGGGAGTTTATTTTATTACCAATCGCACTAAAGTCACCTGGGGTGGAATAAGCATTCCTGATGCCGTATTTGTCTCAATGGGCGAAGTCCTTTC
>DATGFZ010000296.1:0-3733 GCA_035308805.1 Puia sp.
GATGCAAAATATAATTTGGGATATTGTTTTTTAAAAAAAGAAAATTACCGGCAGGCGCAGGGTTTTTTTGAGCAGATCGTAAAAGCCCCGAAAATCAATTCCGAAGCGCTGGAACAGGATGCATACCTGCGTGACGCGGATTGTTATTATATGGACCGCGATTTCAAAACGTCGCTGGCCATGTACAACAAGGTCTTGGAGTTCTCGTGGCCTGCCAGCGATTATGCGACTTTTCAAAAGGGGATGATCGCCGGCGTCAACAATGGAAACGAAAAAATTACGCTGCTCAACTCCATTCCCCGTCAATATCCTTCTTCAGGTCTTATTCCTGATGCCAATATGGAAATTGCCATCACCTACCTGGCTGAGGAACAGTTTCGCGAAGCGCTTCCCTATCTTAAAAATATCATTGCGGCAACAGGCAACGATGCGTTGAAGCCACGCGCCTATTTAAAAGCCGGCATTGCCTATTACAATCTCAATAACAATGACCTGGCTTTGGCGCAGTACAATATGCTGGTCAGGCAATATCCCAGCTCGCAGGAGGCCCAGGACGCGCTGGAGAACGCAAAAATTATTTATGTCGAAGAGGGGAAGAGCAGCGACTATGTAAATTTTGCCAAGACCATGGGCGTTGACGTCACGCCAAACCAGGAAGATGAGTTGGCCTACCAGGAGGCGGAAGTGCAGTTCAACAATGGAAATTTTGCCGATGCGGCGCCCAGGTTTGAACAATACCTCGCCAAATTTCCGGAAGGGAAACATTCCCTGGAAGCGAATTATTATAAAAGCGAAATCTACTTCAACCAAAAAAACTGGGCTAAAGCCGTGACAGGTTATGAAGCGGTATCGGATAAGGCGCCCAATCAGTTCGCACAAAAATCATTGACCCAGTCTGCGCAGATAAACTTTTTTAACCTGAAAGATTATGCCGCTGCGGAAAAATATTTCGCAAAACTCAAGGACTTTGCCGGCTCACAGGAAGGAAAGCTGGAAGCCATGCGCGGGCTGCTTCGCTGTCAATACCAGTTGCAGCAATGGAATGATGCGGTTGACAATGCCAGGGACCTCCTGAATCAAAAAGGTCTGGGCACTGATGATAAGGTGATGGCAAATCTTGCCATCGCAAAGTCTTTTCAAACCAACAACCAGTGCGAAACGGCGCTGCAGTATTTCCGGACGGCTGCATCGCTGAGCAAGGCGGCCTACGGAGCGGAAGCACGTTATGAGATTGCCGCCTGTCTTTACCAGCAGGGTTCCCTGAAAGACGCGGAGAAGGCGGCTTTTGAGGTGATTAATAAGGCAGGATCCTACGAGCTGTGGGTCACCAAAGCCTACCTGCTGCTGGGAGATATTTATCTCAAAGAGAAGGATTATTTCAATGCCAAGGCTACCTACCAGAGTATTATTGACAATGCCAAAGCAGAGGATGTACGGACGCAGGCCAAACAAAAACTTGACCAGGCTGCGCAGGAGGAAAAATCAAATGGCAGCGCCAACAGCGGGCAATGACCGTGGAGGGAAGGGTTAGTTTTGTCGCGGACACAAAAAATTGATGTCGAAGAATTTTTGAAAAAACAAATGGTATCATATTGCTGATGATCAAAAAGCTGAACATAATCTGTTGTTGGATGACCGTCATCCTGTCCCTGGCGGCCGGGGCGCATGCACAGGACTCGGCAAAACGCAGGACGATCGATATCACTTCTGTTTTTAAACCGGTCCTGCGTGATGCCTCCAAGATCAATTTCCATGCGACGCCGCCGGTTGCCGACACCTCCAGACCAAAACTCAAATACGATATCCCTTCCCAATACCTGTCACTCACCTACCAGCCCGGAGAGCTTAAGCCTGTTGCCCTGCAAGCCGATTCGGTGCTGATCTGGCAAAATGCCAATTATATAAAAGCAGGCGCGGGCAACGTTCACCTGCCTTATATACAGACCGGATTTAGTTTCGGGGATGGAAAAAATACGTTCTTCAACATATTTGCAGACCTGTATAATTCAAAGGGAAGCCTGCCTCATCAAAAAAACAGTTCAACAGACGTCAGCATCGCCGGCGATGTAAAGACAACCAATAACCTGGAATGGAGCGGGGCACTGGGTTTCAAGACGGATAATTATTATTTATACGGATACAAACCCGACAGCCTGACATTTTCAGACGATTCGCTCCGGCAGCAGTTTACCACCTATCACGGCAGGCTCGGCCTGAGGAATATAAATCCGACGGAATTCGGGCTCGTCTATAAACCTAACGTGGATGTATATGTTTTTTCTGACAACCACCACCCGCAGGCCACGGAGACCAATTCGGTGCTGAACCTTCCTTTGGAAAAAGGGATAGACAAAAACTTTACGTTTGATCTCGGGCTATTGGCAAACCTCACCAACTATAAAAAGGGCGGGCTCACCATTCAGAATAATTTGTTTGATGTGGCGCCATCGCTTTTTGTAAAAGCCTCAACATTTAACCTGCATGCGGGTCTTACTCCATCCTGGGACAACGGCACCTTTCATTTGTTGCCCAATTTTATCGCTGATGTCACCACTTCCGATCAGCGTCTCACGCTGCAGCTCGGATGGATAGGTTATTATGATAAGGGTTCCTATCAGCGTTATGCGGGAATTAATCCCTGGCTTGCCCAGCCGGATTCACTGCTCAACACGCGTGTACAGGAAATCTATGGGGGGATAAAAGGTTCGCTGAACGATCATTTTACCTATGCCGCAAAAGTGGCTTTCAACAGGTTCTGGAATATGCCTTTGTTTGTTAACGACAGCATCACCGGCAGAACATTTCTGATCCGTTATGCCACGGCGATGAATGACCTGCAATTGCACGGAGAGATCGGATATACGCACGGTGAAGATTTCAGCGCAAATCTGGTCCTGAATATTCATAAGTATTCGGGTCTGCAGGGTCAGGCAGATCCGTGGGGGTTGCTGCCGCTGGAACTGACCACGACCGTAAAATGGCAGGTGCTGAAAGACCTCTGGATCAAAGGAGACCTCTGGACCTTTGACGGCGCGGATTACCTGGTTGGCAATAAATTTACCGGCAAGGGTAACCCCGGACTAGACGTGAATGCGGGGATAGAATTTCGGATAACCAGGCAGGTAAACCTGTGGCTGCAAATGAATAACCTTTTCAACAGCAAATACGAACGCTGGAACCAGTATCCTGTTTACGGTTTTAATATTCTGGGCGGGATCATTTTCGCATTTTGATGCCGGTAATATTTTTATTATTTTAAGATTTTATAAATATTTATTTCCCGAAATTTCCGTTTCTTTAGTGTCCTGAAACCCAACCATCATGTTTGAAGTACTGAACAGTTATTTATATCAGCATAAAAACATCAGCATCCCCGGCTTGGGTACCATTTACCTGGAAACAATTCCTTCCACCACGGACGCCGGCAAAAAGATGGTATTACCCCCGACCTACCAGTTTCGTTTCGACAAATATTTCGATGCGCCCGACAAAGATTTTTTTTCTTACCTGGCTTCAGAAAAAAATATCCCGGATTACGAAGCGATAAAATGGTACAATGAATTTTCTTATGAGCTGCGGAACAAGATACGCAAGGAAGACAAGGTGACCTGGGACGGCATCGGCATATTGAAAAAAGATTATGCGGGAAATATTATTTTCGAGTCGGAACCCGAGAGCTCTCTGTTCATGCAGCCCGTGATTGCAGAACCCGTCACCAGAAAAAATGTACAGC
>DATGFZ010000297.1:0-2783 GCA_035308805.1 Puia sp.
TTTTACTTTTTGAGATCGTTCCATTCTTCAACATTCTTGCTGTTAATTGAGGGATGATATTTTTTCCCGTAAGACTTTTTTCGTCTCCCACCTGCAAAATAAAATTCGCGTAAATCTTATCCCCTTTTGTTGGCTTTTTCAGGAGCGCATATTTCATTCCGTTAGACAGTGTTCCATACTGCGTGTTTCTCTTGATATTCGAAATGCTCGTTTCAAAAGTTTCTGTTTGAGTTTTTGTTTCTTTTCCTTTATAATTTTTTACCAGGGCGTTTATATCAGGTCTTTCTGCAACAACAGTTCTCTCAGGATTTTTATCCGGAATAAAAACGCCGACAGTTCTATTGCTTGGTAAATAATATTTTTTCAGAACGGATTGTACATCATCAACAGTGAGTTTTTCGACCCTGTCGCGATAAATATAAAATAACCGCCAGTCACCGGCACCGATGATTTCAGCAAGGTTTATGCAGAAATTGATGGTGTTGTTTTGAACATCGGTTATTTGTTTGAGGAGCGAATTTTTTGCCCGCTGCAGATCTTCCTGCGTAACGACATAATTGGGAAGATTATTCGCTGCATTGATAAAAGCGTTCTTTGCGCTATCAAAGTTTTTATCTTTCGGAATATTGCAGCTATAATAAGAAAACCCCGGATCGAACAATTGAAAACTATATCCGGAAACTTTCGTTGCCAGTTTTGTTTCAACCAACGCTTTATAAAAAACACCAGAAGGATCGTTGGTAAGAATACTTTCCACTGCATCGTTGGCGACATAATCCTTATCCGAATAAGCGGGTGTATGAAACCCCATACCGATAAAGGATATGTCACCATTTCTTCTTAACTCAACATAGCGTTCTCCATCCTGTGGAGGCTCTACGGTGTATGGAGGTTGAATAACTCGGGCAGGTTTTGGAATAGCACCGAAATATTTTCCGATTAATGCCAGTGCTCGCTTTTCGTCAAATTTTCCACCTATGATCAACGTGGCGTTATCGGGCTGATAATATTTTTGATAAAACAATTTCAGGTTGCTGATAGGAACTCTTTCAATATCTTCTTTACTGCCGATGGTTGATTTGCCATAGTTGTGCCACAAGTACATGGTAGAAATTACCCGTTCAGTCAAAATATTATCAGGATAATTTTCGTCTGCTTCAAATTCATTTCTTACCACGGTGAATTCTTTCTGAAGATCTTCATTTTTCATTAATGAATTCACCATGCGATCAGATTCCATATCAAGCGCCCAACTGAGATTGCTGTCGGTTGCGGGAAGAATTTCATAATAATCGGTTCGGTCGTACCACGTAGTTCCGTTGGCTGAAGCACCTTTATCTGCAATAGTTTGTTTTATGCTCGAAAATCTTTTGGAGCCTTTGAACATCATGTGTTCGAGCAAATGTGCCATCCCGGTCTCTCCATAACCTTCGTGACGGGAGCCCACATGGTAAACAACATTAACGACAACATTTGTTTGCGCTGCATCGGGCACCAACAAGACCTGCAATCCGTTTGGGAGGGTAAACTCTCTCACACCTTCAACAGAGGTTAGAAAGGTAGGAGATACAGGTTGAATTGTTTTTTTTGGTTGTGCGGGGACGATTTGAAAAATCAATAATAAGGTCCAAAGCAGGTTCAATTTTTTCATAAATAGTTAGTTTTGTTTTATGGAAAATTAAATATAGACTTCTTTTATGAAAGCGATTTGAAAATTTGCCAGTGGGTTAATTGAGTTCTATTGTTGGTCATGAAAGTTCATGTGAGCTTAAACCTGGCTTCTAAATAAAAAGCATGACACGGCGCTTACAAGAAAAATTCAGAAAGCGACCTGCAACGTACGACAAGAAATATTAAACCAATTACATGCTTTGAAAAAAGATGTTTGATATCTGACCGGTTTAAAAGGCAGTTCTTTGGTGTATGTTACAATCGGGTACAAAGCTTATTATGCATTATTCCGAATATCATCCGTGCGATACATCCTATTTTAGGCAAGTTTTACATAGAAAATTCATGAGGCGCGCATGATTCATTTGTTTCTTAACTGACCATTTCTTCTACTTCATAAGTGCTAACCGGTTCGCAAGTGCAAATTAAATTCCTGTCACCATACGTATTATTTACGCGTGCAATACTCGGCCAAAATTTATTGGCTCTTAGATATGCTAATGGAAACGCAGCTTGCTCACGACTGTAGGAATGATTCCATTCGTTCGCAGAGACAACATGTTGAGTGTGCGGTGAATTTTTTAACGCGTTGTCCAATTTATCAGCTTTGCCATCTTCGATGGCTTTTATTTCATGATAAATGCTGATCATCGCATCACAAAAACGATCAAGTTCGGCTTTATCTTCACTCTCGGTTGGTTCGATCATTATCGTTCCCGGAACGGGGAAACTTAAGGTAGGTGCGTGGAAACCGTAATCCATCAATCGTTTTGCAACATCTTCAGCTTCTATACCGGCAGTGGACTTGAATGGTCGTAGGTCGACAATGAATTCATGCGCGCACGTCCCATTGTTGCCCGTATACAATATTTTATAATTTTTCTCCAACCTCGATTTCATATAATTCGCGTTCAGGATCGCATATTTAGTAGCGTTGGTCACTCCTTCGGCACCCAACATTTTTATATAAGCATAACTGATGAGTAAAATACTTGCCGAACCAAAGGGAGCAGAACTAACCACATAAGACTCTTGATTGCTGTCGGTTGAGCGAAGCGAAACCAGCGAATCGATAGGAAGAAAAGGTTTCAGTTTTTCATTTACACAGATCG
>DATGFZ010000298.1:0-4845 GCA_035308805.1 Puia sp.
AAGTTGCAATAACGATTTGATTTTTCTGATCCAGTTCAATTTTATAAGCATCAAGCGCAAGGTCTTTATGTTTTACCGTCGCGGTGTTGAACATGGTCGTTAAGTTGGTCGGAATGTCCAGCACGATTGAATCAGAAGCACTGTAATGTATGGGCGCGTCTATAGAATCCTTTGACAGCTTCACATTAAAAGTATCCGTTAATTCACCAAACTTATTGCTCAGGACCTCATGCAACAAATTATCGTCAATGGTGTCTGTTTTTTTGAAAGAGGTATCTGTTGCGATGCCATATCCGGAAACATCAATAAACGGGACGGTATCTGTCTTATCAGTTAAGTTTTTGTAAAAATTAGAATGGGAATGATAATTTGCTTTACTGATAAACGTTACAAAGAAGGATAACGCAGCAAAAATCAATACCTGAAAATATTTTGAAGTAATTTTGCGTACGTTTTTATACATGTTGGTTATTGATCGGTAAATGAGTTTTCAATAAGTTGGATTGAGAAGCAATATGGTTTAAAATTTTGTTACAATAAAACCATTTTGGTTAATTCCAAAGCTTCGCAAAAATAACTATTACGTCATTAAGATTTTGTGAATATTACTTCTATCCCGTTAAAACGAAAGACACTATGGTTAAAAGCATGGCTGCATTGATTTTCCCCGCCTTGATGTGTTTTGTGATTTCATTTAAAAAAAACACACAATCGTTGCAAAAACCCGGATTGCACACGATTATTGTTGATGCGGGGCATGGAGGCAGGTTTCACGGAACAAAGGGATTAATTTCGAAAGAAGAAGATGTTACGCTTGACATTGCCTTGAAATTGGGAGAAGCCATAAAAAAAGAATTCCCGGATATTAAAGTCATTTACACCAGGACGGCACCTGGTTCTGTAAATAATGCCAATACTCTGGCGGAAGATCTTCATGGCCGCGCTCAAATTGCAAACCAGGCAAAGGGTGACCTGTTTATTAGTATTCATTGTGATGCGACTCCCAAACCCCCGGGCGGTTATTATCTCAAACGCATTATCGGTCACAAAAAGAAGTTGGAATATGTAGGAAAAGGGAAAAAAAGAAAAAAGAAGATGGTCAATGCCCCCATTTATGAATCGTACTGGGTAAAGAACATGATGACAGGAGCCACCGTATATATCTGGAAAGCGGAAAAAACTTCCGATAAGGTCAATGCGATTAATCAAGATGAAGAAACGGGAAGCGAAGAATTTGAAGATAGTACCGGCAATGCTTCTGTGCAATGGGATACAGAATCTCCGGAAGCAAGGATGAGGGCCCAACTTTATGAACAAAGGTATTTTAGGAAAAGCGCCATATTTGCTTCGATGGTAAACGACGAATTTCAAAAGTCCGGGCGAAGGACCCTGGGGGTAATGCAAAGAGACAAGGGAATACAGGTGCTCCAGGCGACAGGAATGCCCAGCGTGCTTATTGAAACAGGATATTTGACAAACAAGGAAGAAGAAGAGTATTTAAACAGCGATTCCGGTCAGGATGAGGTTGTACAGGATATTGTCGACGCATTAAAAAGGTACAAACAACAAATTGAAGGGACGAAACAGAATGTTTCGCCTTCAAATGATACCACTAACTAAATCAATAAAGACGGCAGCATGTAAACGCCGGTATCCACCATAACCCGGAATTTATCAACCTATACGCTTTTCAACCATTCAACCAATTAACCAATCAACTAATCCACTTACATTTGTCGCATGAAAATCTCCAACGAAACCAAAATTGGCGTACTAACGGCAATATCTATCACTTTGTTGATTTTAGGATTTAATTTCTTGAAAGGAAAAAGTATGTTCAGTCATACCAAAAAAATATACGCCGTTTTTAAAAATGTTGAGGGGATGGAAGTTTCCAACGCAGTCGTCATTAATGGATTTTCGATCGGCAATGTTACGGATATTCGAGAAACGGATAAAGATGTGAGCGGGATTTTGATCACCATCGCGCTTAAAAAAGAGGTACGCATTCCTAAAAACTCTGTTGCCGTAGTAAATCCCGGAATCATTACATCCACGAACATTGTCATTAATAAAGGCGATGCAACGGAATATATGCAGGATGGAGATACGATCGCTACAAGGGAAAAGCAGGGATTGATATCGCAGGTACAAGATAATATCAACCCGATTGTTTCGAAATTGGGCGGCACCTTGCAATCGCTGGATTCGCTCGTTGAAGTGGTAGGTACCTTATTCGATCCAAAAACAAAAAATAATTTCACGTCTATTTTTGCTCATATTGCTGCATCGTCGGCATCACTGGAAGCCATGCTCAATGGGCAAACAGGTGCACTCAGTCATTCATTAAAAAATCTGGACACATTCACCAAAAGCCTTGCCGGGAACAAAGACCAGATGAATAAAACGATGGATAACCTGCAAAAGGCAAGTGCGCAGCTTGCCAACTCAAAAATCGAGGAGACGGTGGCAACATTGCAGACTACGATGAACGAAATAAAAACCACCCTGGATAAAGTGAACAACAATAACGGCACACTCGGGCTTTTGCTGAATGATAAAAAATTATATCAGAACCTGGAGAGTACATCACACAGTTTGAATACCTTGCTCGATGATTTCCGTGTTCACCCTAAACGCTACGTTAATATTTCCGTGTTTGGAAAAAAAGATAAGAATGGTTATCTAACTTCACCCTTGTCCGACTCGACATCAAAATCGGGGAATAAATAATTCATGAGGCAATTTCTCTTTCTTTTCACAATCAGTTTGTTTATTTCGGCAAATTTATTTTCACAAGGGCAGGTTGCCTTTAAGGGGAATGGCAAGGACTCTGTGCGATTGATAAGAATAATCAATGCGGACAATTACCGGTACAAAAAAATAGATTCAAGTACAGAGTTGATTTTTCTTACTGGTCATGTTCATCTCAAACAGGACAACACCGATTTTTTCTGCGACAGCATGGTGGTGAATCAGAAAATGAATTATCTCGAAGCTTTCGGAAATGCCAAAATTGCCGATACAAATAAAAACAATACGACAACGTCCAACGTAACCAACATCAATTCTCAATATTTAAAATATCTTGTTGATAAAAAATACGTTTATTTTAATAAAGATGTGAAACTGTTTGACGGAAAAAATTCTCTTTTTACCAACGATCTGCAATATGACTTAAATCAAAAAGTGGGTATTTATGAAGATGGAGGAAAAGTAGTAACGGATTCAAGTGTCCTTACCAGTAAGTCCGGGACCTATTTTGAAGACACAAAAGATATATATTTCAGAAGAGATGTGGTGATGAACGATCCCCAGACACATCTTACCGCCGATTCACTTTTATACAATACGGAATCGAAACTCGCTACTTTCATTTCACCAACTTTTATCAAAGACAGCGCCGGAAATGTTACGTACACAAAAGACGGAAATTATGATATGAAAAACCGAAGGGCGCATTTGACCAAACGTCCGATAATAAATAATGGTGCGCAGCGGATCACCGGTGATGATGTTCAATTTGATGACAGCACTGGCATGAGCATAGCAACCGGGAATGCCGTGTTTATAGACACGCTGCAGGGTGTTACCGTGATCGGCAACTATCTCATTTCAAATCGAAAACAAAATACCTTTCTTGCCACGCAAAAACCAATTTTGATATTGAAGCAGGAAACAGATTCGATCTACATTGCAGCGGACACTTTTTTTTCTTCCAGATTAAAAGATTCAGTCATTACCGATAGTGCCGCCGGAGAAAAAGACACCCTGAAGAATATTACAACCATCAATACACAAAAAGATAACGATACAAACAGGCGCTTTATCCAGGGGTTTCATCATGTGCGCATTTTTTCTGATTCGCTGCAAGCAGTCGCTGACAGCTTGTATTACTCTGGCAAAGATTCTGTTTTTCAACTTTTCATCAATCCCGTTGTTTGGGCGAACGAAGACCAGATAACCGGTGATACCATTTACCTGTTTACAAAAAACAAAAAGCCAAAACGATTGTATGTTTTTGAAAATGCGCTGGCAGTTGATAAATATGGAAACAATATGTTTAACCAGATAAAGGGGAAAACCATCAATGGATATTTTACGGATGGCGTGCTCGAAACGATGCGCGCAAAGGGAAATGCGGAAAGCATTTATTATGCAACCGACGACAATAAGGCCCTTGTGGGGATTAATAAAGTGACAAAGTCCGACGTGATAGATATGTATTTTGTAGATCGAAAATTAAACCGGGTGGTTTTGCGAAATGATGTGGAAGGTGTGATGCTTCCCGTTCGCGGAAATGATCCCGACGAATTAAAACTCCGCAATTTTAAATGGCTCGAGAAAAGAAGACCAAGATCGAAATCGGAACTTTTTGAATGACAAGGATGGGGTAATGGACAAAGCAGGAAATTCCATTCACATCCTTCTCCAATAAATACTCACGGCTTACTGTCCGCTTTTTAAGAAATCTCTAACACAACTTATTCAAATACCTTTGGTCTAATTTTCGTTTTTGACGATAATAAACAATCAACATCATGCGCAAAACACTTCTTATCCTTTTATTCATGATCGCTGTGACTTCCGCCAATAAAGCGTTATCACAGGATTATAAAGTTGCGATTGGAATTCGGTTCAGCACACCCTCCCCCACTTTAGGCAATTCGGTTTCTGTGAAATATTTTATGAATGACAGGGATGCCATAGAAGGATTGATCTCGTTTGGTCCGCGTTTTGGCATTGGAGGCATGTACGAAATCCATCAACTTATCGGTGCTACGCCGGCTTTCACCTGGTATTATGGAGGGGGTGCCTACATCGGCTCCGAAGCCAATACAACTT
>DATGFZ010000299.1:0-4298 GCA_035308805.1 Puia sp.
TGAAAATGAAAAGAAAGCGGCGCGTTTGCTGGCGGAAGCAGAAAGCGAAGGTGGAAGAGGCAAGGGTGAAAAAAGAGGAACTGGCGGAGGGGGTGCCCCGAGACGCAGGGTGGGTGGTGGTGGTCCGCCAAGACGCACCAATACTCGGTAATTTTTCCCTCAAAGTAAATATTTATCCATTGATCATTATTTGATATGATGCGCTTTTAATATGGATTGATTAGTATCATTTCGAATTTTTATTTTCAAATTTTCAAAATAGAAATATGTCAAAAGCAACAATAACGGCAGCAGAAATTAATAAGCTGCGACAGACTACAGGCGCAGGAATGATGGATTGCAGAAAGGCATTGGTGGAAAGTGATGGAGATTTTGAAAAAGCAATCGATTATCTCCGCAAAAAAGGGCAAAAAGTTGCTGCACTTCGCAGTGACAGGGAAGCAAAAGAAGGCGTGATTATCGCCAAGACATCCGCAGATAATAAAACAGGTTTTATCATTACCCTTGCGTGCGAAACGGATTTCGTTGCAAAAAATTCCGACTTTGTTGATTTTGCAAAAAGCATTATGGAAGTTGCCGTTAAAAATAATTTGAGCTCATTGGCAGAATTGCAGACTGCAAAACTCGATGGCGTTTCTATTGCAGATAAGATAAACGACCAGGTTGCCAAGATCGGCGAAAAAATTCAACTCGCACGGTTTGAGCGCGTGGAAGCCGAGGGTGTTGCAGCCTATATACATGGTGCATACAGAATGGGTGTATTGGTTGGGTTATCTACAAATTCAGCCCGCGTTCTTGAAGCAGGGAAAGACCTGGCCATGCAGATTGCAGCCATGAATCCCGTAGCCATTGACCCGGAATCCATTTCGGCAGAAATGATCGCGAGAGAAAAAGCAATAGTTACCGATCAAATTAAGAACGACCCCAAGATGGCAGGCAAACCTGATGAAATGATCGATAAAATTGCCGTCGGCAAACTGAATGCTTTCTTTAAGGAAAATACCCTGCTTGCGCAGGCTTATGTAAAAGATGCAACCAAAACCGTTGGTGATTACCTGAAAAGTGTTGATCCGGCAGTTAAAGTAACTGCATTCAAAAGGGTCCAGTTGGGATAAACAATATTTAAAGAGAGTTAATTACTCTCTTTTTTTATGTCTGTATTTATTTAGATTTGTAGATTAAGGAATGAGTCAGCAGATTTGTTGTGATGATCAAAATGATATATGATTTTTCATTATTGGAAGGACCTGGATCATCATGATCATCGACAAACTGCCTGCTTTGGTTCTTAACAAACTAACAGTGAAGTATAACCGAATATAAATAAATCGTTCATCTAACCTCGTAAATCATATATCAGAATATGCTGCCAAAATACAAACGTGTTCTGCTGAAACTGTCCGGCGAAGCGCTGATGGGAGATAAGAATTTTGGGTTTGATAATAGCGTGATCGCACAATATGCCCAGGATATTAAGGGGGTGGTCAATCTGGGGGTACAGGTTGCCATAGTGATTGGCGGCGGAAATATTTATCGCGGAATGAACGAAGCGGAAACCGGCATTGAACGCGCCCATGGGGATTATATGGGGATGCTGGCGACTGTCATTAACGGGATGGCATTGCAGGCAGGGCTTGAAAAAATCGGCGTGTACACGCGATTGCAAAGTGCCATTAAAATGGAACAGGTTGCCGAGCCTTATATTCGCCGCAGAGCGATCAGGCATGTTGAAAAAGGCAGGGTGGTCATTTTTGGAGCAGGCACAGGCAATCCTTATTTCACTACTGATACTGCCAGTTCCTTGCGCGCAATTGAAATCAATGCAAATGTGATTTTGAAAGGTACCCGTGTTAATGGAATCTATACGGCTGATCCAGAAAAAGACCCTACCGCAAAAAAATATGATGTCGTAAGTTTCCAGGAGTGCATTTCCAAAAATTTACGGGTTATGGACATGACTGCATTTACCCTTTGTATGGAAAACAAATTGCCAATTATCGTTTTCGATATGAACAAACCGGGCAATTTGATGAAGGTAATTACCGGGGAAAAGGTCGGTACGCTGGTAAAGGACTGATTATAAATGATCATTTTCAAAATAATTTACCACTGAATTTGTATTTATGCAATAAGCGTAGTATTTTACAAACTCTAAATCCACCGTTCAAGGTGGTTTTTTCTTACCTGTGCTTATTATCCCCTGAAAGCCATAATGTTTGATCGTATTATTATTGAAAGTTTTGGTAAACGTTCCGAACCATTATGATTATGCTTTTACAAATACTTGACCTGCAGCTCACACTTGGACTACCGGAGATCATTGTCTTCGTACTCGTTGCAATAATACTGGGTTTTTGCATTCACTTTTTTTGGAGTTCAAAAAAAAATATACGAATTGACGATTCAGCGACTGAAGGGATCAGCGAAAATGATAACTGGAAGCTGAAATATTATAATGACATGGATATGCAGGAACGCGCGCAACAACAATTGCGTGAACGCCTGGCAGAAGCCAGGGAGAATGAACAAATATTGAATATAGAAGTGGAAGAAATCAAAAAAGAACTGCACATTTCAAAACACAGATCTTCAACAGCATTAATCGACCAGCACCAGTCTGGCGACCGCGGATCAAACCAGGCTACTGCTGAAGCAACGGATTATTTCTCACAGCTTAAATCTGCACAGGAAGATTTTACCGAGCACAATAAACAGATCACGCGCCTGCTTGAACAAATTGATCTTTTAAGAGAATTTGAAAAAAAATATTTGGATACGTTAAAGACAAACAGCCAGCTAAACGATCAGCTATCGGACTTGCGTAAATCTGTTTCTGAAAAAGAAAATGAGATCAATCACATGCGCCATCAGCAGAGATTAACAGAAGAAATGGCAAGCAGGCTGGACAGGGCGTATTCAGAATTTAACCTTTTGCAGGATAAACTGCAGAAACTTGACAGTCATGTAGTACAATCTCGTTCAGGCAGTGATTATGAAGAATTACAACTGACTTATTTCAAACTTACAAAAGATTTGGACGAGTTAAAAACGCGCGACGCTTCCTTATGGGAAGAAAATCAGCGCTTGAGCAGAATTTTGGCTGATACTGAAGATAAATTGAAGGAAGCCAATTTTCAGCGCCAGCAGCTACAGAAAAAAGTCACCTTTCTTGATGAATTGAACGGCGATCTGCAGCAGATCTCGGAGCACAATAAAAAACTGGAAAGCCAGCTAAAACGCATTTCTGAAATGGAAACCCTGCTTACCAAATCAAATCCCGAAAAAAACGGATTCCATAACGAACCGGAACAAGTTTAAAACAAAACAGAAATCTCTATACTTAAACGGCCTGTTTCTTCAACAGGCCGTTTTCTTTTTTGGTAAATTTGTAGCCTGATACGATTAAAATGATGGATTCATTAGCCGACATGCGCAAAGATTACCAGTTGCAAAGACTTTCTGAGGAGTCAGTAGATGAAAACCCCTTTTTACAATTTACCAGATGGTGGCATGAAGCTGTTGAAGCAAAAATTGATGAAGTAAATGCCATGACACTGGCCACCGCCTCCGGCGAAGGAGTACCGGCGGCGCGAACAGTTTTGTTAAAAGCATTTGACGAGAACGGGTTTGTTTTTTTTAGCAATTACGACAGCAATAAAGGAAAACAAATGCAGGACAACCCGAGGGCTTGTCTGGTGTTTTTCTGGAAAGAGTTAGAAAGACAAATTCGCATAACCGGCACTGTTAGCAAGACAAGCAGTAAGGAAAGCGATGATTATTTTAACAGCAGACCTGAAGGAAGCAGGGTGGGTGCCTGGGCATCACCACAGAGTCATGTTATAGCCAGTCGTGAATGGCTGGAAGAAAACGAAAAAGAATTTCGAAAGAGATTTAATAAAGAGAAATTATCACGACCGGAAAATTGGGGCGGTTACCGTGTTATGCCCGCTGTTATTGAGTTTTGGCAGGGAAGGCCAAATCGCTTGCATGACAGAATTCAATACAGTTTACAAGATGACAAATGGATCATTGAAAGACTGGCTCCGTGAATGAATAGTAAATGACGCTCAGTTCCTGGTGGTCGGTGCTTAAACCTCTTCTTTGAAAATCACCCCTCAAAACCGGCAGCATCTATAGGCGGATCGTGATGCCGCGATATAAATAATTTTACGGCGCCTCAACTTTTCAACCCGATCCATTTACTTGGCTTCTTTTTTCTCAACAGGCTTTTTTCTCACCTTCGCAGGTCTGCTTTTTCCAAATGAGCCTTTGAATATTTTTCCTTTTTTTGTTTTTTT
>DATGFZ010000300.1:0-7197 GCA_035308805.1 Puia sp.
TGGTAAAGACTTTTTTCGCGTTATCGTAGCTCAATACGCTGAATCCTTCAAATGGCATTCCGCCATAATCACCCGTTATTTTTGATTGTTGGTAACGGCCACCCAATATCATGGAATTGACCGCAACCGACTTGGTGGACATTGGCTGAGCACCGGGCTTGAGCCACACCAAAACAGCGGAATTCCAGGTACCATCGTATTTTGCGATCATTTTATGAACCTCGCCGGGCGTCATATAATCTTGCATATTTTTCATGCTGTCCTGCGCAAAAAGTTTTCCGCAGCTCATGGCGATCAACAGGCTAACCATAAAGGACTTTTTCATATTTGTAAGTTTAGACATCTAATTTATGTGATTCTAATGGCAGGTTAAAATGATTTTTTATTCGTTAAATACAAAAATTCTTCGTTTCCGGTTATTCATTACCGCTATTAACAATAATTGAAAATAATTCGATAAGGCATCCCAGCAATGGTCTTTCCATCCGCTGGCGAGATGATCCTTTAGTCCTTCGGGAAAACCGACGTGACCGAACGCGATAGTCGTGAGTGTCCCGTTCACACGAAATTCGAATTTCGCAATAGAATAAATATTGCTAAGATCAGGAAGACATCTGGATGCAATTTACCATTGATGCCGGCGTTTTGCCACGGAGCCAAGCCCACGAAGATAACTGTCGTGGGCAGGAGGGGTACCAGTAAAAAATTTACGCGAAATGAAGGAGTGAAATTTGATAATTGTAATTATCTGCTGGAAACTGCTGACCAGATCATCGAAACGGCTAAACCTTGCGATCCGCCGCCAGGGGATAATGACGGGGACGCATCCAAAGTATGGGTGAAGGATCCTGCAGAGTTCGTTGAATTGTACAGGCGAGAGAAAACCGGACAGCATCTTAGTGCGGAAATCTGTGTAAATACTGATGGTGAGGTTTCTTTCTCAATCGGCACAGGAGATGCAAGGATCGTCAAACACCCCGAAGCTCAACAAGACTTCAGCAACCTGATTGCTCAAATGCAGCATGCTATTGAAGGAATGGCTAGAGTAACGAGCGTGATCAGTAATTTTCGTTTTGTAACTGACGGCAAAATTGTTGATCGTCCAAATGCGGATAGTGAACTTAGCCGTTTTAATGATTACATCATCAGGCAAAAAACAGATATTACTGCGCTTAAAAATGATATTCGTAAACCCAAGGCCGAAGCATTTTGAAACAATAACAAAATCTCTGTATTCAACAATTATTTATTGATATTGATCTCGATTTTGCTTTTTGCAGGTCTGCGAGGACTGTATATTTTTTTCGCCTGCCTTTTATTCTTTGTTGCGAAATAAAAAAAGATCGCTCCAATTACAACGGCCATAAAAATAATCTTTATCATCGGGTTTGCATGCGTTTGTTCAAGTGCTCTGAGTAAGTACATAAGTATGGATTTATTGTTTATAACGGTGAGGGAAATATAATATTATGGATTTACAGGTAAACCCCTATGATAACTAAAAGCCACGTCGAAAAAATGAAAGGCAATAATCTTCATTAAGGTTTTGGCTCAATGATAAAAGTATTCGACAGAAATTTACAAAGTTGTTTTAACGACAGATGTTAACCTTCCAACAAAAACACTTAGTCATTAAAAATAGGCTTTCTTTATAAAGTGTTTCTATTTGTTCGTTTTTTGTACATTCATACAAACATTATTTTTTGAAATCAGGCTGCATCATTTCCATTTTAATCTTTGGTTCCTTCTTTGTAAACAACCCCTATGCACAATCCGTCACAAATAAAAATATTAGCGGGACTTATGCGTCTCTATGGGCGGAAACAGTTTGGACTTTTAATTTCAAGAGCAACAATACCTATACATATTCAACACGCGGACACTTTGGGAACGGTACTACCTTAGGTAAATACAAAATCAAAAAAGACACGGTTTTTTTAACTGCTTTCCCAAACCAAAAACAGAAAGATAAAAATGGGTATGCTAAATCTGATACTTTGTTAATCGAATCCGTTCAATGCTTAATAATGTTTCCTAGTGGATATGAATGTTTATTTATAAAAAATAAAAAAGAGCCAATTGAAAATAGCAAAAGAAGAAATCTAAATGTTCCGGGAAGACCTGTTATTGGCTAGTATTAGTTTTTAAGAATCATTCTACGGTTGTTTTACTGGCAACCCCCTGAACCCGTGTTTTTCCAAACATTTCTATTGGCTGCGCTTTTTAACCATTAATTTTTACTGCGACCTGATTTTGAAATTCCGGAGCTGTCTCAGATTGAACTTTATTGGTTTTGGAATAATTATTTTTTTGGTTTTGGGATTTCAAAGGTTTGAAGATTTTCCCCTTTTTCTAAAATAATCCTCGTAATAGAAACCTGGTCGGGGTCAGAAATATAATTTGTAATTCTTAAAGATTGATACCCAGCTTTCGTAATGAGTAAACTAAAAATCCCCTTATTAAAACCAATAACAAAATTGCCATCAGTTACCGTAGTCGTTATCCTACCATTTTGTTGTACCTGAATTTGAACATTTGCCAACGGAGATAAGTGACTTTTTCCTCTATTATCCATTTTCCCTGCGCTATATACTTTACCAAAAATTAGAGCACACGTAGTATCATCATATCCGCTGTATTCAAACTTTATTACTCTGCTTTTTTCAATTTTTCTGATTGTATGCGAATAACCTAAATTGAAAAATATCAAAAGAGAAACTGTGATGAATCTTACAATAAGCATTCAATTATAATATAACTTTATTCAGCGAATTTCACCCCTCTGCCCTTAGTTTTTTGGCCGGTTTTGCGACTGCTGCCTTTATTGACTGAAAACTCACGGTAATCAAAGCAAGCAATAAGGCGATCATGCCGGGAAGGATAAAAAACCACCAGCTTATTTTCGCCCGATCAGAAAAACTTTCAAGCCATTTGTTCGTGGCCCACCATGACCCCGGTACTGCGATAACGACAGCAAAAAATACCAGCTTCAAAAAGTCCCGCGATAACAATATCGAAACATCACTGACGGTTGCTCCCAATACCTTACGTATGGAGATTTCCTTCTCTCTTTTCTGAGCGGTAAAGGCGGAAAGACCAAAAAGACCCAGGCAGGATATAAGAATAGCCAGGACGGCAAAATAGCGGGATAGCGAGGCCACACGCATCTCAGCCGTATATAGCGTCTGGTAATCATCATCCAGAAAGCTAAAGTCAAACCCATAGCCCGGAAGGAATTCACTGTAGTACTTTTTAAGTTGTGACACTGTATTTAATTCAGTTCCCTTCTTTACTTTTACCAAAATATTCGGCCCCGTGGGATCAAATCTCAGAATGAGAGGCTCTATGGGATTATGAAGTGAACCATAATGAAAGTCTTTAACCACGCCAATAATTTGACTTTTGCCGTTGAGATCAATATTTTTACCAACCGGATTTTTTAGCCCCATCATATTGACGGCCGATTCGTTCAATATGATTCTTGAGTAATCGTCGTTATACTGCTTTGAAAAAGAACGACCCTCTTTAAGTTTCAAATCCAGGGTTTCCAAAAAGTCATAACCGACTACGGGCGATTGGAAAATATAATTCTGATCCGCTGCCTGCCCCCTCCAGGAAACGCCGGATGTGCCGGCAATCTGGTCCAGGATATTGCCGGTCATATTTGTCGCGCTGATAACTCCCGGCGCGTTTCTCAGTTCCGCCATGAAGGCATCAAACTTTTCATTTGACTTACCTTCCATTAACCCATTCCAACGATTATACAATTCACCTTTCCATTTAAAGCACACGACGTTATCTTTATTATATCCAAGGCTCTTGTTCAGAGAGTATTTAATTTGTTCATTGATGATTAAAAACCCGATAATGAAAACGACCGATATGAAAAATTGCATCACCACCAGCCCTTTGCGTGTCCAAAGCTCACCGAAAGAAGTGCTGAGCTTACCTTTTAACACCTCTACCGGTTTAAATCCTGAAAGGTAAAATGCAGGATAGCAACCTGCAATAATTCCTGTAAATAAGGTAATGGCAACTGCGGGCAATATAAAGCCAACAATATTACCCGGTTCGATGCGCTTGCCGGTGATCGCATTGAACTCGGCCAAGGATAAACCAATGAGCCCAAACGCAATGAGTAGCGATAAGAAAGCCATTAGTATCGATTCTGACTGGAATTCGGCAATCAGGGATTTTCGGCTTGCGCCTATCGTTTTTTTCACCCCCACCTCCTTCATTTTTCTTGAAGCCTGCGCCGTGGAAAGATTCATAAAATTAATACAAGCAATAAGTAATATGAACAAGGCAATAATGGAAAACAGCCTGACATATTCAATCCTCCCCCCCGCGGGTACTCCATTTTCATATTTACCGTGGAGATATCTTGTTGAGTACCGCTGAAGAAATATAGAAAAACTATCGAGTGCGGGACTCTTCGCTGTCAAGTAACCCGCGATCTTTTCATTAAAGCGTTCAACATTTGTTCCCTTTCGCAAAATCAAATACGTTTCCCCAAGATTATTCGTCCAGTTTTTTGCCCACCGATCATTTTTCAGTAACAACCCGATGTTGAGGACGAAATCAAAATGCCCCGTGGAGTTTTGGGGCGGGTCCTTAAAAATACCCGAGACCCGGAATACACCCTCGTAAAACGGGAAATTCCATTCCAGGGTTTTTCCAATGGCATTATCTGCAGAAGAAAACAACTTTTTTGCCAGCGTCTCCGATATCACGATATTGTTTTCATCGGCCAGCACCTGGTCCTTGCTTCCCCGGATAAGATCATAAGAAAACACATTAAAAAAATCTTTACCGGCATGCCACCCCTGCGCTTGTATATGTTCGCTTCCGGATGAGAGGATGCCTACTCTGCTTTGAAAGTTAAAGAAGTCGTTGACAGTCGTCGCATATTCCACTTCAGGCATTTCTTTAACCATTGATTCCGCCAAAGGGACGGGCGTTTTATCAAATGTAAGGATGCCTTGAGGGGTTTTCAGGTTATTCATTACCTGAAATAATTGCTTGTCTTTTCTATGAAATTTATTGATACTCATCTCATCACTCACCCACAGACAAATTAGCAGCGCAGCAGTCAGTCCGGTGGAGAGTCCGATCAAATTAAGGATAGAGAATTGCCGGTTTCTTAGAAAACGCCGCCATGCTGTTTTCAGGCTGTATTTGAACATGTGATAGATTTTTGAGATAAAAAAATTGATATATTCTCATTATATTTTTTGAAAGTGCAATTATTAGAATTTATGAAACATAATAAATTGTGGCAGAGCTCGTGAGTAGAATATTCCTAATAATCGCAGAACGTAAACCAGATTAAAACTAGTAAAACAATTTCGTCTTTATCATCAAATTCCGAATTTTTTTTTGACAAAAATTTTCGTCTGACTCTCTGATAATTTCGTCGGAGAAATCGTTGTGTATGACGAAATAAATTCCTGATCAACTGAATTTATTATATGGATTTGCATTTCTTTCATTTGTTGAGGGATTTTTATCCGTAAAAAAACGATAACGCGTGGCTATGGGGACAAAGACTGGAGAAACGATTTTCAAATAACATTACATATTCAAGACGACCTAAGCCCATAACTGAAACGTGTAACATATTCTTGTCAAATATTCCCCGAGTATTTTTTGATGAACAGCCTAAACAGAGTTTTGATGAAACTTTTTTAGGTGCGAAGCCCAAACCGGATGCTGACACCTCGAAAGGTTTAGACCTTGGCAAAGCAATGCGAAGTGACAAGATAAAGGACTTGGTCGTGCTGAATGATGAAGCACATCATATACACGACAGCTCATTGGCTTGGTTTAAAAGTATTGAAGATATAAGCAATAAGTTGAAGTTGAAAAATGGAAACGGAATAAGTTTACAAGCAGATTATTCGGCCACTCCTAAACACAACAATGGCGCAATTTTCGTTCAAACTATTTGTGATTATCCTTTGGTTGAAGCGATCAAGCAAAATGTGGTAAAGTCGCCAGTGTTACCTTTCCAACCGTCGTCGGCGACTAAATATCTAAACAAGAAAACCGTCGAGCAGTTTCCAATGCTGACAAACTGTTTGCAAATTGTTTGCAAAAAAATATCAACCCTAAAAAAATTATAACTTAACTACTTGATTATGATGCTCCCCCTGCTGGACTTGAACCAGCGACCCTCTGATTAACAGTCAGATGCTCTAACCAACTGAGCTAAGGAGGAATTTATTAAGGGCAGCAAAAATAGGGATTTTCCCTTTTAAAATCTCCTTTGCAAAAAGAATTTGAATTATAACCAACTTAATAATCCTTCTCTTTTAAAGCCGACAAAAACCCCATCGGGTCTCAGTTCCGTAGGGTAAGTTTTTAAAAAGTAGCCCTCATAATTGGCAATCCGGCCATTTTTAATATTGAATTTGTAATTATGAAATGCGCAAATCACGTTGCCTTTGGCGTCGATGCATCCTTCACTCAAGGGTGCACCTGCATGCGGACAAGCATGAGCAAACGCAAACCAATCGCCTTCAAATTTGGTCATGCATATGATTTTGCCGTTTACTTCAACCACACCAATGCCATTTTCACGCAACTTGATTTCTGATTCTGAGTCAGATACTTTATACCAATTATATTTTTTGCTGTTCATTAAAAAATATACTCTGTTTTATAAGGATAACGGATTTTATATATTTCGCGTATTTTTTTTAAAAGCATTTTTCGTAATTCGTCAATATTGGTTTTTTGTGTTGCCGAAATAAAGACACAATCGTTGTGCGTTTTTTCTTTCCATTTTTCTTTGAGCTCATTCATCATTTCCTTTTTGACGTTGTCATCAAGCCACGCGTCAAATGTATTTTTTTCGTATTCATCAATTTTATTAAAAATGAGCAGAGAGGGCTTATCAAATGCTTTTATTTCCTGCAGCGTTGCCTGAACAACCCCTATTTGTTCTTCAAATTGGGGATGAGATAAATCAACCACATGCAGTAAAATATCTGCTTCGCGAACTTCATCAAGCGTGCTTTTAAAACTTTCAACCAAATGGTGAGGTAATTTGCGAATGAAACCAACTGTATCACTTAATAAGAAAGGTGTATTTTCATAAACAACTTTTCTTGTGGTGGTATCTAAAGTGGCGAACAATTTATTTTCTGCAAAAACTTTGCTTTTACTCAATACATTCATCAAGGCAGATTTTCC
>DATGFZ010000301.1:0-4665 GCA_035308805.1 Puia sp.
GTAACCGAAACCTCACTGCTGGATGCAAAGGAAGGAATTCGTTTTCGCGGTTATTCCATTCCCGATCTGCAACAAAAATTGCCAAAAGCTCCCCATGGCAGCGAACCCCTGCCCGAAGGATTATTTTATCTGATGCTGATCGGAGAATTGCCCGCAGAAGATGATGTTCATCATATCACTTCTTTGTGGCAACGCCGCAGTCATGTCCCCAACCACGTATTCGCGGCAATAGAAGCTTTACCGGTTTCGACCCACCCCATGACCCAATTTGTTGTCGCCATCATGGCTTTGCAAACAGAAAGTCAATTCTCCAAACGATATGCGGAAGGCATGAATAAAAAAGATTATTGGGAAGCAGTCTTTGACGATGCCATGGACCTGATCGCACGGCTGCCGCGTGTTGCTGCATATATTTATAGACGAAAATACAAGAATGGAGACCATATCCATCCCAATGGATTATTGGATTGGGCGGGAAATTTTGCACACATGCTTGGTTACGAAGATGAAACTTTCAAAGAACTGATGCGATTGTACATGACCATTCATGCCGATCATGAAGGTGGAAACGTAAGCGCCCACGCCACGCATTTGGTTGGCTCTGCTCTAAGTGATCCGTATTTAAGTTTTGCAGCCGGAATGAACGGCCTTGCCGGGCCTTTGCACGGATTGGCAAATCAGGAAGTGATTAAATGGATCATGGAGATGCGCGAAGAATTGAAAACAGAATTGCCAACCAAGGAACAGATCGCCGATTATGTGCAAAAGACTTTGCACGAAGGAAAGGTTGTCCCGGGTTATGGTCATGCCGTGTTACGCAAGACCGATCCGCGTTTCACTGCGCAAATGGAATTCGGAAAGAAGCACATGCCTGATGATCCCTTGGTGCAAACGGTTTGGAATATTTATGATGCAGTTCCGCCAATTTTACAATCATTGGGGAAAATAAAAAATCCATGGCCAAATGTTGACGCTCACAGCGGCGCATTATTGGTTCATTATGGTTTGGTTGAATACGAATTTTACACCGTTTTATTCGGCGTAAGCCGCGCGCTCGGTGTGCTCGCCAGTCTGTGCTGGGACAGGGCTTTAGGTTTCCCGCTGGAAAGACCAAAATCAGTTACCACAGATTTGGTAAAAGGGTGGCTGCAGGGCAAAGATGAAATCTGGGGAGAATGAATCAATGGAAACCCTGGAAGGCCTGGATAAAAATGCGTCGTCCCGGTGGCTGGCCGCCGCTAGCCGCTCACCAGTTTATATCCGTTATGATATTCCTTCATCAGGTATTTGTCGTTAATGGCATCATCGGTAAATTTACTTTGCTCTTTATCCCATACTAATTTTTGGCCGCTGCGGAAAGTAATATTTCCCATTTGTGCCACGGTCGCAACATGTGCGCCGGCTTCTATAGGGCAATGAAGGTTTTCGGTTTTGCGGGAACGAACAGCTTCAATAAAATTCACCCAATGTTTTTCAACACCATTGTCGGAAACTTTTGCAAGGGGTTTGTTTACTTTTTGTTTGCTTTGTTTTTCTTCGATCACCTCCCATCCGTTGCGGTCAAGAACAAGGGTTCCATTATTCCCGATATATGCAATCCCGTGATCACGGTTGTAGGAACCATTATCAATGCCGATGGCATGATCCCATATCAAATTAAAGGTGTCGAACTCATACAGGGCCGTTAAGGTATCCGGTGTTTCCTGTGCCAGATCGGGGTATGCAAATTTTCCGCCAAGCGCAGTGATGGATCTGGGAACATCAGCCTTCATCCCGAGCAATCCGTAATCGAGCAGGTGAACACCCCAGTCAGTCATCAATCCGCCCGCGTAATCCCAGAACCAGCGAAAATTAAAGTGAAACCGGCTTGCGTTGAAAGCCCGGGTGGGCGCAGGTCCCAGCCACATTGCATAGTCAACGCCGCTGGGCGGAGCTGAATCAGGCTGCACCGGCATTGGCCGCATCCAACCCTGGTAACACCAGACTTTTACGGTCCGGATATTTCCCAGCTGTCCTGAATAGACGAAATCAACCGCGTCTTTAAAATGCTGTTCACTCCGTTGCCACTGCCCGCATTGAACAACCCGGTTGTATTTATTCTTTGCGGCAACCATTGCGCGACATTCGACAATGGAGTTGCCGACTGGTTTTTCTACATACACATCTTTTCCTGCAGCGCAGGCTTCGGTCATGATCAAGGCGTGCCAGTGGTCCGGCGTCCCGATCAAAACAACGTCCACATCTTTCCTGTCGAGAATTTTTCTGTAATCACCGTAAGTTTTTACATTGGAAACATCCGTGCCGTCTTTTTTAAGATCATTCATCCTTGCATCCAGGACATTTTTATCAATATCACACAACGCAACAAGCCTGACGCCGGGAACTTTCAACGCAGCTTGCAAGTCACTAAATCCCATCCCGTTGATGCCAACTGCAGCAATATTTATTAAGTCTGAGGGTGCAATGATTTTTCTTACAGCAGCAAACGCCTGGTTATTTAGCGCGGGAATCATCATGCTTCCGCCAATCAATGCGGAAGAATTCCGCAGAAATGAACGTCGGTTACTCATACCTGTTAATAGATAAAATGAAAGATAAATTAAGCAAGAATATTGTTCTTTAAATTTTGATAGCTCTTGCTGATGCTTTCATAAACCGGTATTTTTGTCTGGTCCTGTTCAACAAAGAAATATTCCATACCTGATAACTTTTTCAGCTTGAAAATTTCTTTGTAATTAATAATTCCTGTTCCTACTTCGGTGAAAGCCTGTTCCTGGCTGAGGTCTGTAGAAGGATCTTTCTTCGTTTCCATATCTTTAATGTGCCACATTTTAAAGCGTCCGGGATGCGCTTTAATCAGGTCTTCGGGTTTAACACCTGCCCGCGTAACCCAGTACATATCCATTTCAAAACTTACCAATTTCGGATCAGTCTCCTGCAACATGATGTGAAAACCGATCTGTCCGTTTCCCCAGTCCTTGAATTCAAAATTATGGTTGTGATAAGCCAGTTTCAATCCTGCCCCTTTCACGACCTCGCCCGCTTTATTTAATTTTTCTGATAGTTGTTTGTAATCATCCGCGCTCTTTCTAAGCCCGTCGCCTAAAAAAGGAACAGTGACAAAATCATGCCCCATGATTTTTGCGGCATCAATAATCATTTTCAAACTATCCTCATCCCCTTTCAGCAAATAGGCATCCAAACTATAGTGACCGCTGGGGCTCTTCAAATTATTTTGTTTGATGATGTTCGCAAAGTCTTCAACACTGAGTCCAAAATATTTTCCGGCATTAAAACCAAAGGCCTCAACGGAAGTATACCCGATCGCAGCAACTTTTTCTAAAATTGTTTTTATGTTGGCGGCTTCTTCTGTTGCCCCAGCCTTCGCGGATTTAAAAATTTCGTTGCGTAGTGTGTACAATTGCAACCCGATCAATTGTTTTGATGCAAACAAATTTGTTCTTGGCATTAGTAGCGCGCCTGCTGCGAGCGATGATTGACGGATGAATGAGCGACGTGTAGTCATGGCGAATCGTTTTGCTGCTGAAATTACGAAATAACAAATCAAAAAATCCCTGTGTGCTGAATTTATTTTTTTTGTTCCCTGCGATGTAAATTCTTTTGCCCGTCTTTGCTCCTGGCGTGTACATGCATGAGGTCCGCTAATGGTGGTTCGCCGTTGCCCGGCGACTGCGGATTCGGGCAAAGGGGTTCTGAACAACGAATAAGACCTGCTGCCATCTACTTCGCCAGCAATTCATCCACGATTCCGTAAAATTCTTTTTTCTGTTCATCGTAATGTATGCCGGTCCCCGGTCCGTTGAATCCGGTATGAATTTTTTCGACATTCCCGCTCTTGCCGATAAAAATTGTTGTGGGGAAACCTACAATGTCTTCTAATTGCGGTAAAGTTTTTTGTGCCCGAAGAGAATCATTAACCGAAACACCCGTTATGAGAATTTCATAATGCACATTGAATCTTTTTTGAAAATTGCGCAGGCTTTTTTGCGAACGCCGAAAATTGGTGCTGCGTTCATAAGCAAGCCCGATAACCTCAACGCCTTTATTTTTATACTCATCATAAAGTTTTGTCAGCAGAGCGGTTTCATCCATGCAATTCGGGCACCAGGAGCCCATTATCTGAACCAGCACTACCTTATTTTTATAACGGTTATCCTTAAGTGAAATCATCCTGCCATCAATATCTTTATAAAAAAATTTCAACCTGGATTTTCCGGGTTTCATTTTTGTAAGCGTGAACTCATCCGGTAGTCTGGCATTGTCATCTCTTTTTGCGAACCAGTTATTTCTGAAAACGGGGCCGGAAAAATGAGAACCGTACATTTTGTCACCTGCAATTTTTGCGGTAAACAAATAAGCATGCCCGCCGTCAAAAGTGGAAAGCTTTAATGAGTCTCCGTCAACAACGCCCTGCAGGTAACGGTAATCGCCGGTTGGATCCAAAAATGTTCCGGTAACCTCATTACCATGTTGTATAAACTCACCGACAGTCGGTGTTGTATCATTGGAGTTGTCACTCCAAAATTTTGCAGCCCATCTGCCACTGACATTTATGGTTGTTGGATGTGGTGAAACCGGAAACCGAAAGTCCTGGAGATAATCCGCATGCAAAGGCATGACCTGGTAAATATCTGCAAGTCGTTT
>DATGFZ010000302.1:0-1839 GCA_035308805.1 Puia sp.
ATTGAAGGAATCAGGAAAGGAATTTACTGCGCTTTTTCAACACGGTACATTAGCCGTTGAGGTTTACAGACCTGACAAAACCGATAAGCAACAACCGCATGATAAAGATGAGGTGTATATCATTATTTCCGGCGAAGGGAATTTTTATTGTGAAGGAAGAAGTGTTTCGTTTAAGCAGGGAGATTTTTTGTTTGTTCCTGCCCTTGCAGAACATCGTTTTATTAGCTTTACAGAAGATCTGCTGGCCTGGGTATTTTTTTACGGACCAAGTGGCGGTGAGCAATAAAACAATTTTCAATTTCTCGCCAGACGAGTTGAGGAATGTCAAAAACACCATTGTTAAAGTCATATCATTTTTTATTTAAAAAAATAATTTATCATGAAAAATTCTCGAAGGGAATTCATTAGGAAAAGCGCAATAACCGGCGCTGGCACTTATTTTGGCGCTTTGGGACTAAGCGCTCAAAGTTATCGGAAGGTCATTGGTGCCAATGACCGAGTGCGTGTGGGAGTGGTTGGTTTTTCCGACAGGCATCGCAGTTCGCATGCGCCGAGTTTTATGAATCATTATAAAGAATTGAATTTTGATATTGTTGCGGTATCCGATCTCTGGAAAAAAAGAAGAGATGAAGGAACCGCCTTCTGGAAAGAAAAAATGCAGCATGATATAAAGGGTTTTCGTAACAATGATGAATTGTATGATTCCAAATCAGTGGATGCTGTTTTTATGAGCACGGCGGATTTTCAACATGCGCTGCTGACCATTGAGGCCGTAAAAGCGGGATGTGACGTGTACGCTGAAAAGCCGTTTGCAGAAACAATGGAAGACAACCGCGCTGCAATGAAAGCCGTGAAAGAATCGGGGAAGATCGTACAGATCGGTTCGCAAAGAAGAAGTGGAAATAATTATAAAGCTGCCGCAGAATTTGTACAGTCAGGAAAGTTTGGAAATATTACAATGGTTGAACTGACATGGAATGTGAATCAACCCGGCAGATGGCGCAGACCGGCGTTGGTAGCAGAATTGAGAGAAGAAGATACTGACTGGAAAAGATTCTTATTAAACAGACCATATGAACCATTTAATGCAAGGCATTATCTGGAGTACCGTTTGTTTTGGCCGTACTCATCTGGAATGCCGGGGCAATGGATGAGCCATCAAATTGATACGGTTCATTGGTTCAGCGGTCTGAAACACCCAAAAAGTGTTGTGGCAAACGGTGGCGTATATGTGTGGAAAGATGGACGACAAAATTGGGATACCACCACTGCTGTGTTTGAATATGGTGATGACAGCAATGAAAAAAATTTCCAGGTTATTTTTTGTTCGCGTATGCATAATGGTGATGAAAACCCTGCAGAAATTTATTATGCCAATGGAGGCGAATTAAATCTGATGACCAATAAAATTTCTCCAAAAGGGGGGTTGCACGAAAGAGAAGCGGCGGCGATGGGCATGAAACCGAATTTACTCCCAGAGATAAATTTATCTGACATCGAAGAAAAAGTCGTTGCGTCTGCCAATACCGGCGGCGACATACTAACGTCAAATCACGTACGTAATTGGATGGAATGTGTACGAAGCCGCAAGCAGCCCAATGCCCCGGTGGAAGCAGGATATTCTCATTCTATTGCAAACATTATGACCAATGCTTCTGTGCGCACGGGATATAAAGCAACATTTGATGAAGCTACCCAGGAAGTAATGGTGAATGGAAAAGTTTTTAAGTATTAAGGCTTATTTTTTTGTGATGCTGATACCTTGGCTATGAGCCTTTTCATATTGGTATTTTTATTCGGTTAGGAAAAAAGAAAATTGGTCGGTTAGCCAAGGTATCA
>DATGFZ010000303.1:0-5811 GCA_035308805.1 Puia sp.
GGTTTTTCTTCCACGTTGATGATTACTTCACCGGACGAAATCTTTTTATCCATAGCATTTCCAGAGGGTGAATCATCTGCAAAATAAATTTCCTGGACGCTTTGGTTCGCTGTTTTCCCAACATGTAAGCTAAAATTGTCAACTTTTGCTCCATTCCGCGTCGGGGCATAAACAAAATAAGCCACGGAATCGGGTGAAGATTGATCGCGATATTTATATATCCAGACACTTCCCGACTCACTGACTATTTTATCAGGAACATAATTAGCAAGTCTGTTTTCAAATGCGCTGATATAAAACCAACCCGGATAAGGTTTAATGCTTCCGTCCGGCATTTCGCGGAGCACGCCGCTGGTTAAGTAAACACTCGCACTTGTATCGGATTCGTTATCCTTCAACCAATATAAAATATATGCATCAAACCCTGAAAATGCAGTGGCGTTAATTGAGCGCAAAAGAAAAATGCCCTGGCTTTGCGCAGAAGAAAGCCCCGGCAGCATTGGCGTACCCTGTCTTGATTTCTGACTTTTATCATAACCGTTCTCTCCTAAAATACATGGCACGACTGGTTGAATGCGATACGTTGCATCGCGAACCCTTGAAAGGCGCCAACGCAATGAATCTTCTTCAGGCGTAATGGCTGCAGTAAGGTTTTTTTGCGAGTAATGATGGTATTGAATTCCTCCCGACCATAAGAACGCTTTATCATTCCTCAAAGTGTTGCATAAAAATTTATACACCTTAATGCGATTGGTATCCAATTCTATCAGTCCGTCCGTAATCAATTTGGCGTTGGTATCAGCATTCTTAATTCCGCATTTTTTTCCCAGAGCATCTTCATGTCCGTCGTAATCGGCGCTGCTTTGCGCAAAATATTCCATTGGGCTTGCATATTTTTTTCCGACCCAGGTGGCGTCATCTTCATTTCCATTTTCGTATAAGGTCATCGAACCGCGTCCGGAAGCACGATGGTTATTTGTTAGCGACAACAAATTTGTATCTATTTTCGTCTTCCCAAAAAAAGCAGCTATATTCCACATCATGTTTGCGTGTCGCGCATAACTCATCGGATCTTCGCTATCCATATTTCTTTGCGTCAATGGACGGCCCTTGTCTTCATATCCTTTTGGCGCCATCCAACGAGGCAACCCCATAATGGTTTGCCAGACTTCGCAGCCATTTTCTTTTTTTAATTTCTCGGCAAAAAAGTAATAATCAGCCGTCCCATGATTCCAGTAACCGAGGCGCAGCATATTATATTTTATGTTCGGATATACATCTACTGTATCATTGTCAAAATCTGCAGCGTAAGAATAGATGCGGCTGTAATAAAATGGCTTCAGCCATTTTGGATCTACTTCATTAAAATAATTTGCACCCAAAAATTCTTTCATCGGTTTCTTGGAAAGAAGTTGCCCGGTGTAGACAGGCGAAGGCGCTGCTGGAATTGTCCCAAGAGCTTTGCCATACAAAACCATTTCTGTAATGGTCGATTTCGGGCTGTTAAATTGAATCATCACATACCGCGAATTTTCATTCAAAGCAAACTTTTGCCAGCCCGACAAGGAAAAAAACCCTTTTGTTTCAAAAGCTGCTTTCAATTTCCAGTGTTGCATATCTCCCGTATATATCCTTACACTGTCGGCTCCGTTTGCCTTATCATAAATGTAAACGTCAGACAATTGATATGAAATCATCAGATCGGCAACAATCCGATTCCCCCTTTTTTCGGGAAAATAAATATCAGGATGAGAGTGTGGTTTCGGATCAGTTTCAGGAATGTAATTGGTAGATCTGCTTTCATCGGACCGGGGATCCACAAAAGCGTTTTCGTCAAATAAATTAAAGGGGTCTCCATTTCCTTCATCAGCGTATCCACTCAGGTCATAAACAGATTCTTTGTATATAGCTGTTATCTTTTGAAAGCCATCTTTATACATTGTTTTTGGGAGAACTATCCTTTGCCCCGAGTTCTTGCAAGAAATAAAAAATGATAATGCAGTAAGAAAAAAAGACGCATATTTTACCATGACAATTTATTGTTTCTTTTTATTGTTGAAGGCGGCGTATCTGGACGCTTCAAGAAAAGACTCCGCAATTATTCGCATGGTGTTTTTGACTTGATTGGTTTGAGCATTTGCAGGAACCGGGTCGTTATTAATAATAGAAACCATTTCTTCGTTTCCTGTCCTGATCTGTTTGCGAAAAAAATAATCTCCCTGCACCACGCCAACATAATCCGTATAAATAAACGCAAAATGTTTGCCTGTAATGTGCGCGGAATCCAATAAATCTCTTCCCATCGCTGAATTATGATAATTGATGTTGCACAAGCCAGCCAGGGTTGGTAAAACATCCAGTTGTGAGCAGCGGTCACTAATTCGTTTTGGCGCGAGTAATTTTGGAGCGTATACCAATAAGGGCACATGAACCATGGTCAGGGTTTCATCCGTCCATGCTCTGGGTAAAATATTTCCCGCATTGCCGGGAATCCCGTGATCGCCGACAAAAAGGAAAATGGTATTGTCAAAATACTTCTCTCTGGAAGCAGCTTCAATAAACTTCTGATAACAAAAATCAGTGTAGCGATAAGCGTTCATTTCTTCATTACTTTGAAAACCGCCAAGACGAAGGGAATCATCGGAAACATTTATTCTTTTAAATTCATTTTCATCTTCTTTGGGTATGGTGTAGGGCCGATGATTGTCGGCTGTCTGAATGATTGAAATAAATGGATTCGATTGTTGCTTGAAAACTTTATTCGCATTCAAGAAGAGATTTTTGTCACTCACACCCCAAACATCAACGGCGGAGTTATCATAATTTTCCTGTTCATATAACTGTAAGCTGTCAATATTATTTTTTAATAGCCCCCGGATATTTGCCCAACTTGTGCTTCCGCCAATAAAATAGAATTTTTCATATCCTGAAAAATCATTCATGATCGAATGTTGATTAACTGTCGCGGGATTGCGGCTAAACGATGAACTGGAAACATCTGGAATACCAGTAACAACAGACCAGACGCCTTTTGCTGTGCTAAATCCCGGAGTGAAGCATCTGTCAAAAAAAATCCCGTTTTTGCACATGTCATTGAAATATGGCGTAGTGTTCAGCGGGTTATTAAACATGGAACTTCTATAAGCAGCAAACGATTCGCAGATCACAATCACAACATTTGGTTTTGTCGTTAGCGCCCCCGGTCGCGGAGAGACATTTCTTTCAAAATCCAATCGCGAAATTTTATTTGAATCAAGGTCATAATAAGGAGCCAGAACTTGATAGGCTTCCTTTACTTTAGTAATATCATAGTGATCGTTGATGAAATTAATCGTGTTAAAAAAGGATTCAAAAGGATTTAAGGCGAGCTTGCCTTTATATTCATTTCCGGAAGCAAATGCGTCACTCCATCGCAACGGATATTGACTAATCCTTCCGAACATTCCCCATGCAAAAAGTAAAAAACATACAATAAACCAGGCTATCCTGCTTTTTCTTGTTGATTCAGGCTTTTTATTTCTGATTATTTTATGGGATTTTTTTGCCATCCAATTCATAAACCATGTTCCGATTATTAATTCAAAAATGATCTGGATGACAGGATAGGTTTGCCAAACCATTTTTGCAGATATTGCAGCATCCTGGAAGAAATTAAGCACATTGGCATTGATGCGCTCTGACAAATAGCTATAGTATCCAAAATCCACTATATAAAATATCATCATCACAAAAGCCGCGAAGCTGATGATAATCAAAGCAATCGTTTTCCCTGTTTTTGATTTGAAAGGATTAAGGCGGGAAAAACTTCCGATAACAAGCAATATCAGCATGAGCAGGCACACGTCGCGCAAATCGTACCGCATCCCTAAAATAAAAGAAGAAGTGACATCACTGAAACGATTTTCCCGCCCCGAAGAAAAAAGGAAAAGCGCAAATCTCAATAAACTCATCAGGAACAAAAAAATAATCCCCGTGCAAAAAATCCATCGGATCAATTTAGGTATCTTTAACGCAGAAAGCATAGCTTTTTAAAATAAGCGGCAAAGATAGATGATAGTTCATAGTTGACAGTTGATAGCACTGGCTGAATTTTTAAATTTCTTATACCAACTGTCAACCAACAACCATCAACCATGAATGCAGAACTTTAACCATCAACCATGTTGCAATTCGATTACTGGCTTTTTTCCAAAATAAATCACCAGTGGACAAATTCTTTTTTTGACAGCATTTTTCTTTCCGTTCGCGAAAGTGAATTCTGGGCTCCTTTCTATCTTTTTTTACTTGTATTTGCAGTATTAAATTTTTCCAAAAAAGGCTGGTGGTGGTCTTTGGGGTTTATATTGACCGTGTCGCTTAGCGATATCATCAGCAGTCATATCATTAAAGAAATCATTTTCCGCCCCAGGCCCTGTGCGGATGCCGTAATAGGACCATATATCAGATTCATCGCTCAATATTGCCCGGTCAGCTCCAGTTTTACTTCATCACATGCCTGCAATCATTTTGCCATGGCTATGTTTATTTTTTTTACATTTAAACATACAAGCAAATGGTGGCGATTGGTATTTTTGTGGGCTTCAATAATTTCGTATGCACAGGTGTATGTTGGCGTGCATTACCCTTCCGATATTTTTTGCGGTGCGATTGTGGGTTCATTCATAGGTTATTACATGAGTAAATTTTTTACAAAAAGAGTCGGCGTGTTAAAAATTGAAAATAAATATTCATGATCTCATTCATCATTTTATTTTGTTTAATTTTTATAAACGGTCTTTTTGTTATGGCCGAAATTTCTTTGGTTTCAGCTAGAAAATCCTGGCTTGAAAACAAAGCATCGCAAGGTGACGAAAGAGCAAAGGCCGCTTTACATCTTGCAGAGAATCCAGAACTTTTTCTTTCTACGGCACAGATAGGAATTACGCTGGTAGCCATTCTTACCGGTTTATATTCAGGAGAAAAATTCGGACCGTATATTCAACCTTACCTCGAAAAGATAGGTTTTCTTCAACATTATGCTGCGAATATTTCAACAGTAATCATCGTGATCATCGTAACATTTCTATCGATAATTTTTGGAGAATTATTGCCCAAAAGAACGGGATTAGCCCGTGCTGAAATGATAGCGTGTTATGTTGCCAGGCCAATGGCCTTTTTAACGAAGTCCGCCCATCCGATAGTTTGGTTGTTGAATTCTACCAGCAATCTTTTTTTTAAGATCGTAAACATAAAGCCGAATAAAAACAGTAATGTGACGGAAGAAGAAATCAAAGCGATCATAAACGAAGGAACTGAACAGGGGACAATTGAAGAAGCGGAACAGGAGATTATTGAGCGTGTTTTTCATTTAGGCGACAGAAATATTACCTCACTGATGACGCACCGCAGCGACATTACCTGGTTTGACATTAACGAAAACGAAACGATCATTAAAGAAAAGATTTTAAATGAACCCCATTCATTCTACCCTGTTTGCGACGGAGATTTAGACAATATCAAAGGATTTGTTTCCATAAAAGATTTGTACGTTACCGATGATGATATTCCCTTTAAGAATATCGCGTCCCCGGCCATGTTTGTTCCAGAAAATAACAGCGCTTATAAAGTGCTGGAGACATTTAAAGAAACGAAAATTCACTGTTGCTTTATAGTGGATGAATACGGAAGTATGCTTGGAATGATAACCCTGACGGATATTCTCGAAGCGATCATTGGTGATATCCCTCAACCTGATGTTTCTGATTACGAAATTACAAAGCGCGATGATGGTTCTTATTTGGTTGACGGACAAATTCCTTTTTACGATTTTCT
>DATGFZ010000304.1:0-10685 GCA_035308805.1 Puia sp.
GCTCATAATTGGAGTCGGGTTTATTTCCGGCATTTATCCAGCGTTCGTATTAAGCTCGTCCAACATTATTAATTCTGTTAAGGGAAAAATTAGTTCGAACAATGGAGGATTGCTGTTGAGAAAGACATTACTGGTTGTTCAATTCACGTTAGCTATTGTAGTTTTTATAAGTTCACTAAATGTTTCAAGGCAGGTTGCTTATTTTTTTAATAAAGATTTAGGTTATAATAAAGAACAGGTGATGATCATTTCTTCAATTCCAAGCAATTGGGATTCTGCCGGTATCAGAAGAATGGAAAACGTAAAAACACAATTACTCGAAATACCTGAGATAAAAAGCGCGAGTTTGTCTTGCGATATTCCTAATGGCAGTGGCGGTTTTGTAAATATTTATGCGGAAAACAGCAGCAATTTCATAAGCGCTTTATTATTAGCTGCGGATGAAGATTTTGCAAAAGTGTACGGCGTTGAAATTAAAGAAGGAATTTTTTTGCACAACAACAACAATTATATTCCGGGGCAAGTTGTGTTAAATGAAACGGCCGTAAAAGCCTTGCGATGGAACACAGCGGCAGGAAAAACAATCAGGATAGGGGCGGCGAACGGACTGCAATTAACTGTGGTAGGTGTGGTAAAAGATTTTCATTATGGTTCATTGCAACAACCAATTCAACCGCTAATTATAGCAAATTTGAAAGAACCGTTTACAGGAAGTTATCGTTATTTTTCAATTAAATTAAATACGTCGAATATTAATAAGAGTGTAAATGCATTGCAGAATAAATGGAAAACCATTTTCCCCGATGCTGGTTTTGAATACAGTTTTATGGATGAAAAATTTCAGGCATTATATTCTTCAGAATTGCAACTGAAAAAGGCCGCGAATATTGCAACCGTGCTTAATCTCATAATCGTGTTTCTCGGAATTTTTGGCGTTGTTGCTTTTACGCTTACCAAACGCACAAAAGAAATCGCTGTGCGAAAAGTTCTTGGAGCAGATGCGCGCAGGATCATTCTTTTATTTATTAAAGATTATGCCTGGCTGATATTGATATCAAACATTATTGCATGGCCGATCGCATACAGCATTACCAGTAAATGGCTTGAGAATTATGCGTACAGAATAGAACAAAATATACTTCCGTATTTGTTTGTCTGTGTACTAATTTTCATTGTGGCATCTGTTTTAATAACCATTCAATGTTTTAAAACAGCTTCTGATAACCCGGTGAAAAGTTTGAGAACGGAAGGGTGACACGAACAACGAACTAATAAGAGAAGTTCATTGAGGCCATGCATTAGATAGGGTGGACCTGTCGAGGTCGGCATATTCCACGGATTTACTGTGGCAGTTTGAAACTTCTCATTTCCAATTGGGGCCATTTTCGAATTCCTGCCATTTGAAACCGGGGATGAAACCGCGGCGTTATTGACCCAGTTTCTATTTTTCAACCAATTGTACCTCGAAGGCATTATCTTCTTTAGCGGTGGGATTCCCTTTGCCGGTAGTGATCCGGTTGCGTAAACTGTTTTGTATATAATTGGTCCATGCTTCTCTGCAGATCTCGTAACATTCATATTGAGGGACCAATCCTTCATGGCGAAACCCAATCTTTGTTTGATTGCCTTCCTGCGAAATGTCAAACACGATTTTCGTGCCTTTCCATTCGCTTTTGTCTTCAGTAAATTTGAAATAATTGTCCAGCACGAGCCAAACCACTTTTTGATTCGGAACCAGTTCGATTACTATGATCTTGCAGTAATGAATATCCTTATAGTGATAGATAAATTCATCATTAAGTTTGTTGGTACCACCTTCAACATTTTCTGACCACCATCCGCGAACATTGTTGATTGCGTTGAATGCTTTTTCTGGATTTTGGTCCACCAAAAGGGTGGTAGCGAAATTTTGATTATTCATATAATAGTTTTTTGGGTGATTAATGCTTTTTCTCATTTAATACTTTGAGCTGTCCTTTACCTGAAGTAATCAGGTTCCGCAAACTGCTATTGATATAAGATCCCCATGCGTTTGAGCAGGCGTCATAACACTCAATTTCTGGAACCAGGCCCTCGTGGGTGAAACGAACCAGGGTTTTTCCACCCTTTCTTGAGATGTCAAAACTAATTTTTGTGCCGGTCCATTCACTTTTGTCTTCAACAAAATTGAGAGTGCTGTCTATAACAGTCCAAACGACCTTTTTGCCGGAAATCAATTCCGTTATCTTTTGTTTGGAATAGTGGTGGGGTTCATAACGATACGTGAATTCATCACCCAATTTGCCTGTGCTGCCATCAATTCCAGGCTCTCCTGTCCACCACCCACGAACATTAATAATGGCCTCGAAGGCTTCTTCCGGAGTTTGGGCCACCGAAAAAGTGGTAGTAAAATCTGTTGTTTTCATTTCTTTTTATTTTATCGATGAGAAAAAATTAATTCAACATGGCCTCCATGCCAAATGCAGTTAGAAAATTCTCGCATTGCTCTTTTACAAGTTTATTCCTTAGGCAATTTCTTGAAAGACAGATAAACATCCTCATACCTTTCGGTCTTTGTGCTTTTCAAAGCATTTTTTGACATTTTATAAGGGACCTTATCTAATTCATACAATCGTTCAGCCGGAAATATTTTTATTATATTTCTATATTGATGATTTAGTTTATTTGAGAAAAGAAGATGTACAAAATTAAATGTAATCACAACGATCGAATCATAATCCGTTCTCAAAATATCGATCACATTGCCCGATTTTCTAAAGCTCTCATCCCCTAAAATGGAATCCTTTTTATAGATCTTTACATCCTCGATGTATATTGGCTTTTTTGTTTCACCTAATAACAGGTCTATTTGAAATCTTTTGATCGTACTATCTGCGATGACTCTTTCTTTGAATCCTACCAAGGGTTTGGTGTCGCAAATAAAATGTACCTTATTTTTTCTAATTTCCCACTTTCCTTTTGTCCACCCCGAATTTCCATTGTTTAATACTTCTACATATTCGTACCTTTTATTCGGAAAAACTTCGAGTGTGTCGCCAAAGGGTTCATTAACATATTTTCCAGCTAATGCCGTGTGAGTAATTTTGCAGCTTGTCAATACAATCAAAAAATAAAAGACAAGGGAGAAGGTTTTTTTCATTTGTTTGAAGATATAAATGCGCCCAAATTCACATATGCCAAATGATTTCTCAAATTCTAAGAGCAGAAATTTTTTCAACTTAAATATGCAAGACCAAAAAAAATAATATTGAAAGTATTCTATTACTATTACGATTTCGGCTTACCGTGCGTTGACCAATCTTAATTCGATTCGAGTTTCTAAATTGGTGTACTGTCTGGATATTGATGTATCTGACGAATTAGTTTTGAAGCCTTTACCAATCCTAACAAACCCCTGTGTAAAATAGCCTTTTTCGAAATCGAATTCGTACTTAGCGTCCCCCTGAACAGTATATGTATAGCCGCCTTCCTTGGATCCAAATGTTATTATTGAGTCCGAAGTATTGATTTGGGATTCGAAATTGGCTAACTTTCCTTTTGATCCCAAATATCGGATTCTGTTGTGTCCATTTACATATTCTACATAATTATCAAACAGATGAATTGGGATTGATAAAGGGAAGTCTAAGGAGTCTCCAACAGAAACATTTTGCTTCATAATGGGGAATAACATGGCAACAAGAAATTCAGTTTCTTTGCTCATTTTGCTGTGAACTGTTCCGTCTTCGCTTAGTTTTTGAATGTCTATCTCTGGACGACTGAAAATAGTCAATAGATTAGTATCCCCCGCAAAATCTACCGAATACAACCTCATATGCAAAGGCGGGATTATAATTTCTGCAAAGGTTGGGTCCTTCACCTTAACAAATAATTGCCCATTCCCCTGCTTGATCAAAATATCGTTGAACCTGCTCCCTGAATTAAAAGTAGCGGTTGCTCTAACCGATTCAATTCGCTTATATTCAAAAGTCAGAACCCTGAAGTGGCTGAATTTCCATCTAAATAATTTGCCCGTCGGCAAAGTAAATATCAAACAAAATGCAGAAGTCAATGCGAAACTGGTCACTTTCATCTGATAAGATTTCTAATTTGCCATTGGTATTCAAATATTGTCGCTGAAGCACTTAACTTAAGCGGTGAATAGCCCAATCAAAGATATTGCTTTTACAACCCCGGTGGCATTGACTTTGATGGCTTCTTCAGATTGAGATTATTTGATGTTTTTTCCGCCGCTAGATTTCTTTTCAAATGACGACTTTTCGTTAGAACAGAAGTGCATAGCTTTGTCAGGTAAGCGAACTTAAATTAGATCATGCAGGCCAAAGCGATCATACTTTCCCTTCTCTACCTGATTCCGGTCACAAACTGCGCGCAACAAGAACAAATTAATAAGAATTATATCATAAAAACACATTTATTATTCTGGGATTCCGTCAAAATTAAAATTACATGCGAGAATGAGACTTTATATAGTGATTCCTTCTTTGGAAAACAGATTGTAATTAGTGGAAGGTCAAATGGAACGAAGGATGGCTATTTCATCCTAAGAAAAGGGGGATTTACTGTAACGGTTCCATTTTACATAGAGCCAGGCACGATTACAATCAGAGATTTTGGAAAAAATAATACCGGCTTTGAAATTTCGGGCACCCTGAACAACGATTTGCGTATTCGATTTTATAAAGACTTAGACTCGCTCTTTCCTTTTAAGCTATTGATGGATGGCAAACTTACCGAAAAGCAATTCCACGAAGACAGGAGACGATGGGCTGAATGCTATATTAAAAGAAATCGAAATTCAATAATACTTCCCTCGATATATAAAGAATTATTTCTTAATGCAGATATTTCTGACAAGGAAAAATTCGCAGTATTTAAATTGCTCGCTTCAAAGGTTAGATCTTCTTTCGCAGGAATGCAAGTTGCATCGGAATTAAAAGATATAGGAAGAACCATCCCCAAGAAATTGTCCCCTACCTTCATTCTTCAGGACCCGAACGGCAGAATGGTCTCCTTAAAAGAATTTAGGGGAAAATATGTCTTGCTTGATTTCTGGGCAAGTTGGTGTCAACCTTGTCGCGCGCAAAATCCTTTACTCAAAAATATTTTTGAGCGCTACAAGGATAAAAATTTTCAAATTGTGTCGATATCACTTGATACAGATCGGGAGCGATGGCTTAATGCGATAAAGGAAGACAGCCTCCCATGGATTCAAATTAGTGATCTTATAGGATGGACGGGCGAGACTGCTTTGGCATACCATATTATCTCTATCCCAGCGAACCTGTTTTTAAGCCCCGAAGGTATGATCCTTGACAAAAATCTCGCGCCAGTTGATCTAGAAAAAAAACTATCCATTCTTACTGGAGACAAATTTTAATTTGATTCAAAAACACCAATGTTTATTTTTTTGCCTCACGAATATGACAAAAACCTTCTTATCCCAATGATTGATGTTAGAAAGGTCGGCAGGAACTCGACTCGAGGAAAGTTCTGTATTCTATCTTCGTTGTTCTCAGCAATCATCAACGAAGATGATTATAGATTTGGAATTCAGAAACTCAAAATATTAACAAATCCCGAAAATCTTGAGTATTGATGAAAAAATTCGTCCTACTAACAATAATCTTTTATTCTATTGCCAGCTGCTCATCTTGGAGAAACTCGTTGGCCACGGCAGGCAGCAAAAACGACGCAATCATAAATGCAATTCTCGATTTTACGCATTCGCACAGTTTTAGGGGTAAGGATTCGGTGTTTTCAATACACGTTCAAGATATTAATGAAGAAATTCTTGGTGTAAGTATTCTTGCTGATAGAAACAAAATCGCTGTAGTAACTGAGAATGAATCTACCTACAGCTATAAAGGGTTTCCCTCATCGTATTTTGAAAAAAATGGAAAATTGTTCTATTGGAACGACTCAGCCAAAAACGTATCGCCGGATGTAATTAAGAAATTTTCGGAAATAATGCGAATTGATACAATAATCGTCGGCAAGTACATGCCCCCTCGTATACTAGACGATGCTGAAAGGAGTACCGATTATTATTTTTGCGTCATGAACCTAAAGAAATACAAGAGAGTTACTTCGCGAATCGCAATGGGTAGATATTCTCCACCGAATTTGAATTGCGACACTCATGGGAAATAATGATTCTTATCAATGACAAAAGAATTGAGCGGTATTATGATATTTGCAGTGTTGGAGCGACATCCAATCTCGTCACGCATCGGAATTTGCTAAGAGTGTCTTGTATGATTTTCAGCATGCGAGACTGCAGTCTCACTCAGCAAAATGGCAAAGGAATCAGTAACAAAGTTTGAACAGAAGTCCCTTCCTTCCACGACTTTCTAACGGATGATTGCTTTATGAACAACCAAATACTAAAAACTATCAAAGCGATCAATATCAGTGAAGTAATCATTGCAGTAAATTGAAGTTGTTTTTAGAAGGACGTTTTTTAGATTGAAATATTTCAAATTTAAAAATCATCCTACGGATCTTCGTAAGATGATTTTCTTATATTAGGACAAGTTTTTTTAAAGTTAAATCCAGGTAAATAGATAAAGAAATTGAATTCGAACAAAAGTATTTTCGGGAGACTCAAACTTATTGGCGATAATCTTGCAGTGATGCGGATCAGAGATGTCAGGGTTTACATGACTGGACAGCTAGTGAACCTGCTTGGGGATTGGATGCAGCAAACCGCGCAGGCGTGGGTAGTTTGGGAAATGACCCATAGAGCAACGGCATTAGGGATCGTTGGCTTTTTATCGCAGATACCATTTTTTATTTTTGGACCCTGGGTGGGCGTCTTTGCCGATCGGTTTAACAAGCGCACCATATTGTTGGTTACCCAAATACTTGCAGCGTTGCTTGCCGTGATACTTGCCGTATTGATCCAGACTCATTGGCTACAACTCTGGCATATCTATATACTTGCATTTCTACTGGGTACCGTGACGGCATTCAATGTGACTGCAGAACAGGCCTTTATCGGAGATATTGCCGGGACTGGGAACATTCACCAGGCAATTACTTTGAATAATACCGTAAACCAGTTGACACGTTTGACTGGGCCAGCGCTGGCAGGATGGCTGATTGCGAGCATTGGGACAGCAGCGGCATTTTGGTTCAATGGAACGACAGTTGTCGTTTCGATCATTTGCATCTTGATGATCTGTTCAAAACGGGCGACCGAGACGAAAACAACGGGTGGTTTACAACAATTCAAAGAAGGATTAACGTTTCTTAAATCACAGCAACTGCTGCGCCTGATCATTTTATTTGCGCTTATTCAGACTTTTTTTGGCATGTCGATAGTCCAGCTCCTGCCCGCTTTTGCCAGCATTACACTAAATGGCGATGCAAGGACGCTGGGAAGCCTGATGGGCGCCGCCGGCGCAGGCGCCCTGGTGGGACTTGTTTTCGTATTACCCTTTGTCCAGCAGATCAAAAAACCCTGTATGGCAATTGCTGGCGCTGTGGTCTGGGCCGGGCTTTGGTACATTTCGTTTTCATTCTCAAGAAGCCTTCCCCTTGCCATGCTCTGTCAATTCATGGCCAGTTTAGGAGCGGCAAATGTCATCACGATGTCGCTCGGATTGGCGCAGGAGCTGACCCCCGCACCTATGCGCGCAAGAATATTAAGCACATTGATGATGATTATTTTTGGACTTCAACCCGCAGCATCTTATCTGGTTAGCAGGAGCGCAGATAAAATCGGCATCAGCAATATGATGATCGTCAATGGAACGGTCATGGTCATCGTGCCGGTACTATTGATCGCATTACCGCAGTTGCGCAAGTTGAATGCGAAAGCAAAAATGCCTATTGCCGTTTCCCGGTGGTGGCATTAAATAGTATCATAATCTTAAATCAAAAATTGTATTCATTGGATTACAAACGTAAATCTATAACCTAAAATATTGTTAGTCCACTCACTTATGAGAACAAGAAAAATATATTGCAGTCTATTAGGTTTAGCTATTATTTTGTTTAGCTGTCATCAAATCGAGCGAACCACTTCAGAAACTTCTGCAAATAAAAGAGGTTATGCTACGGATAAAAAGATAGAACAGTCAAAAAATGATGGCCCGACACCTAACAATAAGGTCGCTACTCTAAATGACAAGCAATACGAAAATTTAACTTGCGATGAGTTAATTGTTCTATTAATAAAAAAAAGCAGTTTTGATCCAGCGATGAAAAAGATGAAATTTAATGCGAGAGTAGATAGGATCGAGGGTAATATAATAAGTATTGAATTAACAACTAAAAACGAAGAGCGAAATGATGATGTTCCCTTGAGTTGGATTGATCTTGACAAAAGCAAAAAAGAACTTCGTGATGTGACTCTTGACCCGGATAATCCAATTAAATTAAAATATGATTCAGCCCTGTTTAGCCAAGTTCTAAAGCATTGCACAAATATGGAATAAACCACGGAACTAACGTCAACACGAAATCGTTTTGTTATTAATCAAAAAACCTTTTAAAAGTTCTTCAATCCTTTCTAAAACGTTTGATGGTTAATCCCTCCGAACGGAATTAAATCGACGATTTGCGCCCCCAGATAAAAACGGTAAGGTAGTTTTTTGTCTTTCGTAAAATCTTCATCGGCAAGTAACCATTCTGTGAGCCTGGTCCAGGTCTCCTGGCTTGGAATGGAAACCGCAAAGTCTATGTCATAGGTTGCTCTTCTTTTTTCTTCGGAACCAGCGGTCCAAAAATCCCTGCATTGAGCCCCGATTAGGTAAGAATCGATACCTAAAACTAGCATCGCTTTTTCCAGAGCCTCGAATACGCCCTATAATCATCCCTGATCTTCTCAAAATAGTCCTGCGAGTTTGTCATCATAAATTTTTTGCGCCGTCTCCATACACCTGCTTTCACCTGTGTTCATCAGGTCCGCATAAACGAGCAAGGGAGGCATGTAATTGGCATCTGGAGCATGGTCTGCCCAAAACTTTTCATATATCTCAATGTTACCCTTCTCATCTGGCACGACATGATATAATCTGATTACATCATGAAACTTATTTTCCGTGTACATTGTAAACACTTCCGGTCGCAAATAATTCGTGAGAATATTACCTGCTGGTTCACCGCCCCACCAGGTCTTCGCGCCTGGTAATTTCAGCGCTTTCCAGGCATCGTCAAATAATTCCGGTTGCGCGAATTTAAAATTCCCGATAAGAAGAGTTGGCTTTAATTTTTCATCATATAGGGGAATCCATTTCTCGAGAAGCTTTTTTTTATTAATCAGTTGATAACGACCCTTCGGTCCCTTTATCAGGAAACCTTGGCCATGTAAATCATCCATGATATACTTGACATTGCCAAGGGCGGTGCCGGTGGTATTGGCGATTTCCCTGTAAGGTCTTTGAACAAGCTGATTTTCGATCAGTAATTGGAAAATCACTTTCAATCCCGCCCTCCCAAATGCGCGGGTCTTTGGTCTTTCAATTGCCTCATTGGTCAATTGGCGTCCATCGACCAGCAAAAAAACATTCTTATTCCGGAGGAATGTATTCCCGGTTTCTTCAATGTAGTTGATCTCATTGTCCTGCAAAGCTTTTTTCACGTCGGGATAAAATCGTTTGGCAACTAAAAGAAACGGGGTGTGATCTTTAGCAGCTTTATATACTCGGTCAAGTTGGTATAATCTTAGGTCGTTTTTCACCACGGAGTTAAGATGTAAGTCTTGGCCATGGACGTGTATTACTACGGTTCCGTCGATCTCGCGGTCTTTTTTCTCCATTGGCCCAGATTCATTCATTTCTGCCTGGAAACGAGTAAGTTGCGTAAACCTTGCTAGCGCTTTTTCGATAATATGGATCTGATTGTTGTTCACTTTACTATAACGTTCACGGCACATGAACATTTTATTTTAGTGAACAAATTTACAATCTTATAAAGCTTGAATATTTGCGACCAAACACTTTTTCACCGGATTTCCAAGGAAACAAAAATCCATCGGCCACATTCATTTTTATAAAAATTAGGTTAATGAGGATTTTATTACAAAAACATATAAACATTAATTTGTAAACAAAATTGTTTATATTTATATCATGAAAAATAAATTTGAAGTACTGAAGGGCCTTCATCCGGGGGTGTTTCTTGGCCATGAACTTCAAAAACGAAAACTGCCAAAGGGCAGATTTGCCCTTTCTGTCAACGAATATCCCCAGACAATCGGCGATATCATCCACGAAAAGCGCGGCATGAACACCTCATTATCTCTTAGGATTGAAAAAGTGCTTGACCTGGATGAGGGTTTCCTGATGACACTCCAAATATTTCATGATATAAAAAAAGAAAAGGAAAAGGTTCGAGAGCGGGGAACGCCCGATTTGAAAAAATTCAGGCCGGTTCTTTTCTGGGACACGGAGATGTCCGGGATTGACTGGCAGCAGCACGAACGATTTGTCATCGATCGGGTTTTTGAACGGGGAAATGATATCGAAAAAAAGGAGATCGTACGGTACTATGGAAAGGAAAAGATTGACCGGATACTGAGTGAAGACAAAAAAGAACATGGTTGAAAAATTATATTGGAACACTGTTAGCCCTTCACTCAGGGACATCCTCGAACAACTGATGGCCGAATCCTCTTTTTCTCCCTTTGTTCTCGTCGGCGGTACTTCGCTCAGCCTTCGGCTTGGACACCGGATGTC
>DATGFZ010000305.1:0-1698 GCA_035308805.1 Puia sp.
TGTGCATGACATTATCATAGCCTGGACTCGATCCCGGTTCTTTTTCAATCTCCGGTTGCCTTTGTTGTGAAGGCAGGCTGAAATATTTTATCAACTACTTTTTGCGGGATGCCTTTTTGACTGTCCATAACCGTTAGACTCATAGCCTGGGCAATCACTGAATTCATCGGGACGAACGGGTAAGTGTCTTCGATCACACCTTCATTTCACTCTTTATCATAAACCGCTTTAATGGTAAAATTTCGTCCGTCGCTGAGGGTCACCTTACTTTCCAGGGTTAGTTCTCTGCCATCTGCCGATAATTGCCAGTTTTCGATAAAATTAAATGCCGTTTTATTTAAGTCCCGGGTATCGCTTAACGTGCCCGTCTCGGTAAGGGATTTATCACCGGCATCCCATTTTGCCGATCCGGTTTTTCTTCTTTTTGAAGTAGTGGTGCAGACGCAGGGCTTTCCGTCAAAACTTAATCTTTCAATGAAAGACTGCCCGTCATTTGTCACCCTTTCTATGATCAGCGAATCGTCAGTCTGGGTTAGACGCATCTTTATGGGTGCTGACCCGCCATTCTCGCTGTTGTCCGCATTGATGTTCCAGTTTCCCGAAAAATTGGGCTTGACATCACTGTGATTTTTCCGGGCATAGCGGAAACTGAATAAGGTTGTTCCTAACAACAGCAGGCAGATCGTTAATTTAATTTTCATAAAAAAGTTTTTAAAATTAATAGAACTTCAATCCGACCATCACATCAAATGGATAATCGTTGAAGGATAATAACATCCGGTACAAAAAATCGATGATCATCGGCAGTGAGGCAGATGATGAATTAGTCGCAGAACTCGTGAGGAAAATCAGAACTCGTGAGGTGTAACAACAATGATAAGAACCGGCAAATTAGAAAAAAAATGCAGAAAAATAAAATATGCGGAGCAACAAAAATTTCAGAGCATTTTAAGGAAGCTTGATTGTGTAATCCGACAGGTGCAAAAAAAAATCAGATAACATCGTTTGTGCCGGTTTATATGGAATCATGAATAAAAGACATCATTTTGAAATTAATATTCGGCAAAAATCCATTGAAGCCTGAGATTGGTTTCACGCAGGCTGAAATGCGCGGGATCCCAGTTTTCTTTTGGTTTTAAACCGAGCCATTCCCTGTATCCCTTTTTTTCCTTTTCGGTTCCTGAAGCAAAGCATTCGAGCATCTGTTCATACCCACTTACACTTCCAACGTCTTCCGGCGGGCACTCATTTTGTCCGTCTGTGCAAACAGGATAATAAGGATCATTTTGATCGATGGATTCCAACTCAACAGTGTGTTGCCAGTAATCGCCAAAATCATACACATAGACTTGTCTATCTTTTTTCCTTTTGAAAATGGCGGACAACGGTACAGCCTTTGCTTCGTGTATCAGTTTTTCATCACCGGGGTCGGGCATGCCGATGCCCTCTTTATCCATCAAACCTGTTTTTCCGAACTGAAAGAGATGGCTGTTCGTCCACCCAAATGCACCCTGGATTGCCAGGTGAAGCTGGTAGAAATTGAATCCGGAAGGAACAACCAACCTTCTCCTGATGGTTGGCTTTATCTCCTTAATGCTGATTTGAAATTGAAATGCCATACAATGGAAAATTAACTGCAAAAATAAGACGATCGTATCCAAATGATAAAGATATTCCGCAGATTCACGACAGCCGGCG
>DATGFZ010000306.1:0-14778 GCA_035308805.1 Puia sp.
AATTGCAATGATCAGAAATACAACACTCATGCCAGCCAAGGTTTCCGTTACCGATACCGATGCTCCAAAAACGGAAAACATCAGGTAATATTGAATAATAAATACAATATACCTAAGTAACGATAATGACAGGATTCGAAACAGAAAAGTTGCGTTAAAGTCTTCCAAAACTTTTATATAGGAAAAAAATTTAGATACGGCCCATTTCTTCTTGAGGTATTTTATCAGCCAGGGAACCTGGAAATAAAAAAGTATAAAAATTAACAAAATCAAAACAGTGAATAATAGAAAAATATTCAGCCACAAATCAAAAATGCGATGGTTTAAGGTAATCTGGTAATTCGTATGGAGTTTCAAATACATCAATCCAGCACACCCGGTGATCAATGTAATTATCATTTGGGCGAAACTGCATAAAATGGTCAGAGAAATTGATTGCGCACGTTTGCCTTCTTCAACGTATAACATCCTCCCAAAATATTCTCCGGTCCGGTTTGGGGTAAAAGATGCCATGGTGACTCCGGTCAATGTTGCCTTGAAACATCTCCAAAAAGATAATTGCTGAACCGCTCTAATAACGAGCTGCCATTTTTTTGCTTCCAATCCCCAATTCAAAAACATTAGCAAAAAGGCTAACCATATTTTCCATTGCTGGGGTCCGGAAATTGCTTCTTTTGCAACCAGCAGCGATTGTCTCCAGTTGTGCTTTTGTTGTACCTGGTGATAAATAGTATAACCCAGCAGCAGAAATACTACCGGACCAAGAAAATAGTTGGTTATTAATTTGATATTTTTGTTCTGCACAATTACCGTCAAAAATAAATCTCCTGTTGCAAACAGAACCTAAAATAATTTTGGGGATAGATCCCGGCACTTTAATGATGGGTTTTGGTATTATTGAAATTCAAAGCAGTAAAGTTATCTTATTGACAATGGGCGTATTAAAATTATCTTCAAAAAAAGATCCGCACGAGCGGCTTCAACTCATTCATAAAAAAGTAAAAGAACTCATCGATGAATTTCGTCCCGATGATTTTGCGATTGAAGCTCCCTTTTTCGGAAAAAACGTGCAAAGCATGTTAAAGCTTGGCCGTGCGCAAGGTGTTGCCATCGCGTCTGCCATACAAGCGGGCCTGGCGGTGACTGAATATTCCCCAAAGAAAGTAAAACAATCCATTACCGGCAACGGAAATGCCGACAAAGAGCAGGTCTGGAAAATGCTTCAAAGTATTCTGATATTGGAAAAGGAGTTGAGATATTACGATGCTTCCGATGCGCTTGCCGTTGCGGTTTGCCATCACTTTCAAAAAAATCATTTCTCTAATCCTTCTTTGAAAAAAGTAAATGGCTGGAGTGATTTTGTAGATAAAAATCCCCATAGAGTTGGGGGGAAGTAAATTCAAGAATCAGGAAGATGACATCAGTTTTTCATACATCATTGCGATGCATCCCGTTACCCAAAATGCTTCTTGTGAATCATGGGGCGACAATTGACAATTTCCAACACCACAACATTCCGTGCAATCCTCTCAGTTAAAATATTTCATCCTGAAATTACTGCTTGCAAAACCGGTACGGATTTCATTACTCCAAAATCCTGAATATGCAAAGCATAATAATTTTGAAAAGCAGTCATCATGACTCTTCTGACATCCTTATTGACCTTTATCTGCACCAATTCATGCGGTTGCATAATTTTTAATAACTGCGAAGAAATGTTGCTGTAAGGTTCTTCTACATAATATGGGTGCTGGGGTTTTCCAGCAATAAATAATCCTTCCTGCAAATCGAGCACATTATTTAATGCAGAGTAATTATCAGTGATCTGCAAGCCAAGAAAAGTTGCCAGATGTATCGCAAAAAATAAGGGGTAATTTGCCATTTCCGTTTCGCTGCTCAGATCCAGGTGAATTAAAATATCTTCAGAAAACTGAAATAATTCGTGGCTTGTTTCTGGCTGCTTCAAACATTTCCAAAGTAATTCAACAATAAACATCGCCACGGCATTTTTCGCAACATTAAAAAAAATATTTTCATACAAATATTTCCAATTGGTTTCTTTAATCCGCTGCAACTTTTTTAATTCGTTATGATAGACTACCAATTGCAAAATAGCGCCTGGCTGAAATAAATTTGCTTTACTCTGAGCTTTTTTCGAAGAGGTTCTTATTCCATTAACTAAATAAGACTGTGTGCCGAACAGATCAGTAAATATGGAAACGATGACGCTTGTTTCGCCATATTTCAATGTGCGTAAAACAATACCGTTGGTTTTGAACAGGTTCAAGAATAATTGATAATTGATGGTGTATAATGCCGTTGGCTGTTCATCAATTTCCAAAGGTAATGCCAATTCTGCTTTCGCACTGATGGAAAACCGGTTGAAAATAAGTTTCTTTGCACTATTATTTTACTTAACTGATGATGAAATTATGTGGGAATCAATAGCCCGTTTTGTTCTTAAATATAGACTGGCATTATTAGTTCTGCTTCTTGGTGCATCCGCATTTATGGCTTACCGTGCCTCGAAAGAAAAAATTGGTTACGAGTTTGCACGGGCAATTCCTGTTGATAATCCAAAATATATCGCTTATCAAAATTTCAAAACCAAATTCGGTGATGATGGAAATTTATTGCTGATCGCTGTTCAAACCGACAAGCTTTTTACGCAACAGGTTTTTAACGATTATGCAGCGCTAAATAAGCAACTAAAAAAAATAAATGGTATTGAGGAAGTGTTAAGCGTTCCCTTGTTGGTAAACTTCATTAAAGAACAAGAACCCGACAGTACAGAAAAACTCATACCGATAAGAATTTTCCCTGATCATATTTTAACCCAGCAGCAAATTGATAGCGGTAAAAAAATATTTCTTACGTTACCATTTTACAAAGGGCTAATTTATAATCCAGAAACAGATACTTATCTCATTGCGCTAAGCGTAAACAGGCAATTATTTAATTCATCCCAGCGTACCGAAGCAGTAAGCGCCATTATTAATGTGGGAAATGCATTTGGATCAAAAAATAAAATAGAGATGCATTACAGCGGACTTCCTTTTATCCGCACCAGCATGAGCGATATGATAAAAAAAGAAATGAAAGTTTTTTTGATAGGCTCCATTGCATTATCTGCAATTATTTTAATGATCTTTTTCAGAAGCATCGGAACAACCATAATGTCTTTGCTGGTAGTCATCATGGGGGTTGTGTGGAGTTTGGGAACGATGAATTTATTGGGTTATAACATTTCCCTGCTTAACGCTTTATTGCCCTCGCTTGTCGTAGTCATAGGCATTCCAAACTGCATATATTTCCTTAATAAATATCATTCATCTTATAATGACACAGGAAACAAAGAACAGGCATTATTTGAAATGATCCGCAAAATGGGAATCGTTACCTTATTCTGCAACATTACGGCAGCCATTGGTTTTGGTGTTTTTGCACTGACAAAAAGCCCGGTACTGAATGAATTTGGAGTAGTGGCAGGGATTAACATTATGCTTCTATTTGTCATTTCGTTCATTTTTATTCCTGCCATGCTTAGTTTTCTGCCGGAACCCAAACCACAACACACAAAATATCTCCATAACAAATGGTTGTTGGCAATTTTAGATAAATTAGAAATATGGTCGGTAGATCACCGGAAAACTGTTTATTTCATAACAGGTACCGTAGTCGTTCTCTCCATAGTTGGAATTTTTCGATTGCAATCTGAAGGCTTTATTGTTGACGATCTTCCAAAGACCAACAAAATTTATACGGACCTCAAATTTTTTGAAAAAAATTTCAAAGGGGTAATGCCGCTGGAAATTATCATTGACACAAAAAAGAAAAACGGTTTAAGAAGTAATTATTTGAAAACGCTCGAGGACATGGATTCTCTTTCGCAATACATTGCTGCAAGTCCCGATATGGCACGACCACTATCTCTTATTGAAGGCTTGAAGTTTGCACGGCAAGCATATTATGACGGCGACAGTTTAAGTTATGCCTTGCCAAATCAATTTGATGCAGCTGTAATTGCACCTCTTTTAAAATTTAAACCGGATCGTAACAGCAAGGTAAACAAAACAAATCTTGGACAGCTATTAAAATCTTTTGTTGACAGCAATCAACAGGAAATTCGCATGAGTGTGAATGTTGCTGATATCGGCAGCAAAAAACTTCCTGCAGTTTTACACGATATAGAAAAGAAATCCGCTCAGTTATTTGATTCAACAAAATACAATGTTGAGCTTACCGGCGGCAGCGTAACATTTATTGAACAAAGCCGGTTCATCATTAATGGGTTGAGGTTAAGTATTATGTGGGCATTTGTGCTGATTGCCATATGCATGTTGTATTTATTTCGATCAATAAAAATTTTATTGTGCTCATTGATTCCAAACACAATTCCATTAATTATTACTGCAGGCGTTATGGGATGGAAGGGCGTTGCGCTGAAACCCTCGACAGTGCTTATTTTCAGCATTGCTTTGGGAATTGCAATCGATATTACGATTCGCTTTCTGGTAAATTATAAACAAGAACTCGCAAACAACAACGGTGATGAAAAGAAAACGGTTGTGAATACCATTCATACGACAGGCATCAGCATTATTTACACTTCACTAGTATTAATTGCAGGGTTTATTATTTTTTGTTTCAGTGATTTTGGGGGAACACAATCATTGGGTTGGCTTACTTCACTTACCTTGATCATGGCAACGCTCACGAACTTGATTTTCTTGCCTGCCCTTTTAATTACCCTTGCGAAGAAGCATAAGGGCTAAGCCGGGATTTTAATAATGGAATCTAGGTCTCTTACGATGTGCATGGTTAATGACCTTCCATCATCCATGGCCTTCAAAAACCACTTCGATAAAAATTACTTTTTGACTTTTCCATAGTGCACCATCGATAATTTAACAAGACAAAATACAATTTGCAGCAATCGAACATCATGCATTTAAAGGGGTACTGTATTATTGCAGCACCTCTTTCAATTTTGTTTCCAACGCGTCGCCGCGCAATTCCTGTGCAATAATTCTTCCTTGCGGATCAATTAAGATATTGAATGGAATGCCACTGATTTTAAAAACGTCTACCGCTTTGCTGTTCCAGTATTTCAAATCGCTAACCTGTGACCATGCCAGTTTGTCCTCGAGAATGGCTTGTTGCCAGGGATCCTTCTCTTTGTCGAGTGATACGCCCAGGATGGCAAAATTTTTATCCTTGAATTCGCTATATGCTTTCACCACGTTTGGGTTTTCCATCCTGCATGGACCACACCAACTTGCCCAAAAATCAACCAGCAAATATTTTCCTTTAAAAGACGTAAGCGAGATATTTTTTCCATTGGCATCCGGCAACGAAAAATCGGGAGCCTGTTTGTTAACCCACGTATCGCCTTGTTGTTGCTGCATTTGGGCTGCCTGTGCTTTTTGCGCATCATAATTTTTTTTCATCTCTGCCAATATTTTGTTTGTCGGAAATTTTCTTGTTAAGTTATTCATTTCAGTTTCAAATTCATTTTGTGTAAGGCTGCGTGACGACCACCCCAAAGCAAGTGAACTTACAGTGGCGTTCTGGTTGGTTTCAATAAAATTTTTAAAATAATTATTCAGATCTGTGAGTGCGTTATTTTTTTGATTTGTTGCGGTCATAAGCAAACTGTCTGGTGCGCCTATTCTTTTCAGACTGTCCAACTGAGAAAAGCTTTTTTCAACGATAAAATTTTTCTTGCCGATATTATCAATTAAAGCTTGTAACTGCGTACTGGCCCCGGATCCGCTTATCGTATAAAAATCGTTTTTTTTGGCTAAATTAACATCAATGTGCATTTCAGATACATCATTAACAATGGGAATGGCTGAAACATTTTCTCCAAAAACCAATTCAAAAATTTCCTGATCCGTGTTTTTAATTTTTGCAGTGAGCATAAAATCGCCATTATTTGCAGTGAATTTTTGTGAATCCAGCACAACAGGTTGCTGATCTTTTCCACTGACAATCTCTTCGAGATAAACTTTTCCATTTTTTGCAGGAAATAGACTATACGCATTTTTATACGAGCAGGAAACTTCCAATTTCAATTTCGAACTTTGTTTGCATGAAGCGGCAAATAAGGTTGAATACACTATAGCTAAATACCCAATTTTTTTGATCATATTTTATAATTGAATCCTTAAAATTAATTCATGTTTCGAAGCCATCCGAATTTAAAAAACTTAGACATTATTATCTACCCTGGATGGCATGCCCCGTTCGTTGGCCCAATCCGTGGCAATTGGGTTTACAATGACTGCTCCGATTCAATATAACAGTATTCGGATGCCTTTCGTTACCCATCTATCGCATTGTATGTTTGGGCAATTTAATTGCGCACTTGCGTCCTAACCTAATTCTGCTCCAGTTTTTCCAACAAAAGTTTATTCGTCAGTTTCGGATCTGCCTTACCATTGGATATTTTTTTTACTTCGCCAACAAACAAACCCATTAAACCTTTCTTTCCTTTTTTATATTCATTTACTTTATCGGGCATTTTCGCCAGCACTTCTTCAACCCAGGCAGAAACTTCGCCAGTATTTGAGTTCTGCAGCAAATTCAATTGGGTTGCAACCTGTAAAACGTCTTCATTTCCGCTTTTTATTAATGCGGGGAAAACGCGCGAAGAGGCAATTGAAAAATTTAATTTTTCTTCATCTACCAATTGTATGAGCTGTGCTAATGTTGAAGGGGATAAATTCAACTTATCAATCGATACAGCGTTTTCATTCAAATAGGATTTCATCGGACCAAGCAACCAATTGGCAGCACCTTTATAATTTGTCGTTAGATTGATTAACTGATTAAAATAATCAGAAAAATCCTTGTCGTCGCAAATTACCTGCGCATCATATTCCGACAAATGAAACTTAGTTGTATATTTTCTGATCAGTTCATCTGGTAATTCCGGGATTGATTTTTTTACTTTTTTTAGTAACTCATCTGTTACATAAAACGGCGGCAGATCAGGATCTGGAAAATAGCGGTAATCATTTGCTTCTTCTTTATTTCGCAAAGCAAAAGTTGTTCCGGCGGACGCATCAAAACTCCTTGTCTGCTGAATAATTCTTGCATTATTTTCCAATAATTCCATCATGCGGTTCGCTTCAAAATCAATCGCGCGTTTCACATTGCGTATGGAATTTAAGTTTTTCACTTCCACCTTCGTCCCCAACGTTTTTTCTCCTTTAATCCGAATCGAAATATTTGCATCACAACGCATGCTCCCCTCCTCCATATTGCCATCACAGATTTCCAGGTAACGTAAAATCTTACGCAGCTCCGTCAAATATTGATAAGCTTCCACACCGCTGTGCATATCAGGCTCTGTAACAATTTCAATTAACGGGACCCCCGCACGATTAAGATCAATGCAAGTATTTTCTTGGTCAATATCATGGATATTTTTTCCAGCATCTTCTTCGAGGTGAATACGGTTCAGGATAACATTTTTCTCTGTCTCATCAATCTTAATTTTTACAAAACCTTTTTTGCAGATCGGTGTAGTATGTTGTGAGGTCTGATACCCTTTGGGTAAATCCGGATAAAAATAATGTTTGCGTGCAAAATAATTTACGCGCTCAATTTCACATCCACATGCCAGTCCGATCTTGATTGCAAATTCGATTGCTTTTTCATTAAGCACAGGTAAAGTGCCGGGATGCCCCAAAGTTATCGGACTAACATGGCTGTTTGGTTCGCCACCAAACAACGTACTGTCACCACAAAACAATTTTGTTCGCGTTAACAGTTGCGCATGGACTTCCAGGCCGATAATGGTTTCGTATTTTTTGAAATTAACATCCATTTTTATACTCCGCACGGATTTTTATTCAACATTGTTCCGCCAAAGGGCAGAGACGGCACTTTTAAATCTTTAGTCTACATGGGGTTTACAAAATTTGACTGCAAAAATATCGCAATAAACCCGTATTTCCTGCCCGCAGATTGACAAACGGTCTATTATAAAAATAACCAGCGATTACACTCAACCCAACGAAAAAACTATGAGCAAACCGGTGTTCAGTACAATTTGTAGCAAAAAAAGAGCCGCCTTGCAGGCAGCTCTCGGGTAACATTCACAATTCAAAATTATAAATCAGCGGTTTTTAATTTCCTCGGAATTTTCACTTCAACTTCCTGTTGTTTTCCATCACGCGTCAACTTGACCTTGTAAGTATATTTTTCTTTATTGGCGTGCGCAAGTTTTGCAAGATCTTCTGCATTTTCAACCGGCTTCCCATCAAGTTCATTAATCACATCCCCCTCCTTAATACCGGCTTTTTCGGCAGGAGATTCATCATCAACATCAAGCACTTTTGCCCCTTTGCCTTCTTCGAGATCCTGTGCTTTAATCCCTAATCTTGGCTTTCCAAATGAATAAGCATACACGTTATCCCCATTGAAATTATAATTTAATTTATCATTCATTTTTGGCATGGCCATATTAAATGATTTAAAATTCATTTCTTTTAATCTCCCTAACGTAACCGTGGTTTTTTGTTCTTTGCCATCGCGCAGATAAGTTATCGTCACTTTCTCTTCGGGCTTATATTTATGGATTTCATCTGACAATTCACCTGCGCCAACTTTTGTGTCGCCAATCTTTGTGATGATGTCTCCTATTTTCAGACCGCCTTTATCAGCTGCACTTTCTTTTGTTATCTCGGTGATTCTAGCACCATTATCCACGTCATCCCAAGTCACCCCTAAAAATGCAGTTTTTGCGTTGTTCATATTCAGAACGTCCCCATCGCCGCTATAACTCCAGCCGCCACTGCGGAATGGGGAACGTGGAGCAATGAAGGTCATGTTATCATTACTATAAAAAGGAGCTTGCATTTTTCTAACGATAACATTGTCGTCGTTAAATTCTGTAACCGGCTTGCCATCTACAAAGATTTTATTATCCTTTATCTCAACGGTGACTTTAATGTCTTTATCACCCTTTCGTTTAATGACTATTTCATCGCCTTCATTCAATTTGTCTGTTCTGATTTTATCCTTTAATACCTTTTCCTGTGCGTCGTCATCTTGAGCGAATACAGATGAGCTTAATAACAGCGCGATAGCGGCTATCCCGGAGAGTCTTAATACATATTGTTTCATGCTGCAAATTTTTTGATGAATGTAATCTACGTTAATTTTCGTACATCAAATATAGTGGTTTTTTTGAAATACGAAAATTTTCGGAAATGTTAAAAATTACCCTCATCAATGGCTTCTATTGTACTTTTTATCATCAATAATTCCAAAGTGTTTTGGACGTTGAACCGGGCTCCAGTGCTTGGGTTAGTCCGTCAACATGTTATGACATATCCCCGATTTCTGAAAATTCCATATATCAATGGCTTCTTGTTCATTTCCAAGCCTATGAAAAACCGCACATTAATCTATCGGAAACAATCTGCTGATCTTTTTTTCGGAAAGCCTTAAAAATTTAGCGTTATCGCCTGTTTGGGCATTTGCTGGATACTGCGAGATGCAATGAAATGGATAAGAATTATCAACAGCTTCATTGAAACAGGCTTTTGACTTTATCGATGACTGACCGTAGGTTGCTTGTATCCTGGCCGCCGGCTGTCGCTAAAGTTTTTTGTCCTCCACCGCCACCTTTTATTAAAGGACTAATACTTTCTTTAATAATCTTGGATGCATCGAGGTTCTTATCCGCAGAAATCCTTTCATCGATCATTAAAGCCACAACTGCTTTCCCTTCTAGGTTAGCAGCAAGGACAACCACATGATCCGGCAGTTCATGTTTCAAATCAAAACAAAGTTTTTTTAGGTCTTCTGGATTGGCGGCCTCAATGATTTCGCCAATAAAATTGATCCCGCTTATTTTCTGAACCATTTGCAATAACTGATATTTAACTAAAAGCAATTGTTTTGCCTCAAAAGAATCGATCTTTCTTTTTAACCCTGCATTTTCAATTATTGTATCCTCAATGGTTTTTGAAATGTCTTTAGGGTTCTTCAGCAATTCACGAATTCTGCGAACCGAATCGAATTGTTCTTCTATATAATTTTCAACGGCTTTGCCACTAAGGGCTTCAACTCGCCGAACACCTGCTGCTACTGCAGTTTCATGGGTTATTTTAAAATATCCTAACTCTCCCGTTGCGCCAACATGAGTACCTCCGCAGAGTTCAATCGAATAATTCGGGTCGATCATCACCACACGGACAACATCACCATACTTTTCTCCAAACAAAGCCATGGCTCCGAGTTTCAGCGCCTCATCTATTGTCATTTCTTTTATAATGACCCGAATGTTTTCACGGATCTTTTCATTCACTATTTCTTCTATTTTTTTAATTTCTTCATCCGTAACTTTTGTAAAATGAGAAAAATCAAAGCGCAAATGCTCATCGTTTACCAATGAACCTTTTTGGGCAACATGCGTTCCCAAAACTTTTCTTAGGGCGGCATGAAGCAAATGGGTAGCCGAGTGATGGATCGCCGTTGATTGACGTTTTGAAAAATCGACTTTTGCAATCGCTTCGCCGGTAAGGTCAGCAGGCAAAGTATCTGAAAAATGGATTGTTAAGTTATTTTCCTTCTTGGTATCAACAATTTTTATTTTCTCACCATTAATTGTTAATTCTCCCACATCCCCAACCTGACCGCCGCTTTCAGCATAAAATGGAGTCGCTTGTAAAACAATCTGATATGCTTCTTTTCCCTTTGTTTTTATCTTACGATACTTGACGACTTTGCTTTTTACCTGGAGAGAATCATACCCTACAAATTCGTTTATTGGATTTTCAATTAACGTGATCCAGTCTTCAGTATCTAAAACAGACGCTGATCTACTGCGGTTTTTTTGTTGACTCATTTCAACTTCGAAACCAGCCTCATCAACGGACATGCTATTTTCACTCGCAATTAATTTGGTCAAATCAAGAGGAAATCCATACGTATCGAATAATTCAAATGCTTCCTTACCTGATATGGTACCCGTTGAAGAATTTCGCTGAATTGAATGGTCAATTAAAAAACCAATTCTTTTCAAACCTTTATCCAGGGTTCTTAAAAATGATTCTTCTTCGTCCTTTACAACCTTTGCAACAAATTCTTTTTGCTGGGCCAATTCGGGAAATACATTTTCAAATTGTTGTGAGATTATTGGAATTAATTGGAATAATAATGGTTCTTTAAAATTTAGATGGGTAAAATAATAGCGGACTGCTCGTCGCAAAATTCTTCTTATTACATAACCAGCTCCTGTATTACTTGGCAATTGTCCGTCAGAAATTGCGAAGGCAATTGCCCGAATATGATCAGCAATTACCCTGACAGCAATACTTTGTTTACTTGTTGGCTGGATAAAAACCAATTCACTTTGTCTGGTTATGTTTTTAATCACTGAAATCGTTCCCGTAAACACATCCGTATCATAATTACTCTGTTTATGCTGCAGCACCCGAACCAATCTTTCAAAACCCATCCCCGTATCGACATGCCTGGCGGGTAATGCATCAAGGGTTCCATCCTTTAGCCGATTGAATTGAATGAATACATTATTCCAAATTTCAATTACCTGGGGATGATCCTGATTAACCAATTTTTTTCCATCAACCGTCTTCCTTTCTTCGTCACTTCTGCAATCAACATGAATTTCTGTGCAGGGTCCGCATGGACCGGTATCGCCCATCTCCCAAAAATTGTCTTTTTTGTTTCCAAATAGAATCCTGCTTTCCGGTATCCATTTCTTCCATTCATTGAATGCTTCATCATCTTTAGGCAATGCATCTTTTGGATCGCCTTCAAAAACGGTAACGTACAATTTACCCTTGTCAATTTTATAGACTTCTGTCAGCAATTCCCAGCTCCACGCGATCGCTTCTTTTTTGAAATAATCACCAAAACTCCAGTTGCCAAGCATTTCAAACATGGTATGATGGTACGTATCAACACCTACTTCTTCCAGATCATTATGTTTACCACTCACACGCAAACATTTTTGGGTATCTGCAACCCGCAGAAATGGCGGCTTTTTATTTCCTAAAAAATAATCTTTAAATTGATTCATTCCCGCATTGGTGAACATCAATGTAGGGTCATTTTTAATAACGATCGGCGCGGAAGGGACGATCTCATGCCCCTGCTTTTTAAAGAAATCAAAAAATTGTTGCCTTATCTCTGTGCTTGTCATCATAACCGTTGTTCCGTTTTTACCGAATTATTCAACCTAAAAAATTATATTTGTATGCTGTACTTTTTACAGTGGTGCAAAGGTAGCCAAGTTCATTAAAAGTTCGTCTGCCTCTTTGAAGAAAAGCTTGCATGAAAAAAATAAAATATTTTTATAACGCCAATACCCTCCGGTATGAAAAACTGGAAACGCCGCTGCGGGTAAAACTGTTGCGTTTGCTGGGTTTTTTATCCGCTGCATTTGTTACTGCAATCATTTTGGTTTCTCTTGCCTACAAATATTTCCCTTCTGTAAATGAAAAAAGATTAATGCAAAGAAATGAGGCATTGAATGATAATTATTACGTGCTCAATGAAAAAGTGAAAAAATTACAGGACCAAATGGGTGAACTTGAAAAAAGAGATAACCATGTTTACCGGGAAATTTTTGAAGCCAACCCGATTCCCGACAGCGCCCGCGCAAAAGCCATCCACCAACAGGATGAAATTAAGTTGGTGGAAAGCATGGACCAGGAAAACCTGGCTACATCCATTGCCAATACATTGAATAAACTTTCCGCGCGTGCTGCCTACCAGGAAAAATCCTATAAAGAAATTGATGGCTTCATAAAAAATAAAGAGCAATTGCTTGGCTGTACCCCTGCCATACAACCGGTGAGCAACAAAGACCTAAGTCGAATTGCTTCAGGTTTTGGCTATCGCATTGACCCGGTTTATAAGACCACTAAATTTCATGCCGGGCTTGACTTTGCTGCGCCTCAGGGAACGCCTATCTATGCAACGGCAAACGGAACAGTTGTCACGGCCGGTAACACGGGAAACGGATATGGTAATCATGTCGTAATCAACCATGGTTACGGATATGAAACGCTCTATGGGCACATGTTTCGGGTAAAGGCACGCGTGGGAGAAAAAGTGAAACGCGGCCAAATTATTGGATATGTGGGAAGCACCGGCAAAAGTACAGGGCCGCATTGTCATTATGAGGTTCATCGCAACGGGGACCCGGTAGATCCGGTTTATTATTTTTATAATGACATCACGCCCGAACAATATGATCGTTTGCTGAAACTTGCATCCTCAAGTAATCAAAGTTTTGATTAGGGTTGAAAAGATCAGGCCAATGGCATAAGAAGCAAACCCGCCCATAAAACGCAGACCCCTATCCCTATAGTTTATCCCTTTCTTTCCACAATACGCAACATCGGCAGGTCACATAAATTTCCTTTGTATCTTTATTAATCGGAATAATATTTGCATACTCTAGTTATTATGGAACCACTCAATCAAATAAGCCTCTCTTTTACTGAGGAAGCAACCACGGATAAACAACCAGCTAATGTTGTCCATGCAGAACAACCCGTCAATGTTGGCGTTCGTATTAAAGCCCTTAAGCAACATACCGCTCCCATAGGGGATATGCCAAAATCAGAACCTGTTAAGGTTGCGGAAAAAAATAAAAAGGTAAAATCAACCCGCGGAAGAAAATCGATCAAGCAGGTTGAAGCCGAAGCGGATCTTATCGAAATTCCCGAAGATGACGTGTTGTTTCAAAAGCAATATTATTCGATGGGAGAAGTTGCAGAAATGTTTCGGGTGAATCATTCCTTACTGCGTTTCTGGGAAAATGAATTTGATGTCATTCAGCCACGCAAGAACCGGAAAGGTGATCGGTATTTCAGACCAATTGATATAAAAAATCTACATCTTATTTATCATTTATTGCGCCAGCGCAAATACACGATTGAAGGAGCAAAGGATTTTTTGAAGAAAAGCAAAAATGCACAAGAAAAATTTGCAACCATCCGGAAACTGCAACAGGTAAAAGAATTTTTACTGGAGTTGAAGGCTGGCTGGTAATTTTGCAGCGGTTCCCAGATTATTTGGGATATTCAATGGCGAGATCATTGCTCAACTTTTCAATGTCAGAAGCCGCTTTATCAATAAAATTTAATTGGTCGGCAATGGGTTTGAATGCTGCCAGATTTTTTTTCGTTTCACTTTCTAAAATGCTGTTATCCAATTCGTATTTTCTTTGTTGAAGAAGATCATTCAGTTTATCATTTAATGCACGTAAGGCAGTTTTATGATCGGTGTTTTTTTCTTGGATTTGATGTTGCAGCTTTTTTTTTGCACCATTCAGTCTCTTGAAAATAATATTAACAACCGGTGAAAAAAGATCAGCGTTTGGTTGAGTTTGCTGCCTGAATAAAGATAATGTGGCAATGCCGGAGGTTAGCATATGATTAGCGACAACAAACTGGTGTACTTCACGAATCTTTTTTTGTTTCGTTTTTGGCTCGGATAGCATGCGGTTGAATGCATCTGATAAATTGGCCAGTGAAACAAAAGCATTTTTGCGTGAGAGTTTATATTCATTGATTGCAATCTTTTTACCACATAAAGCAGAAGCGACGTCTAAAAAATATTGCAGGTTGTGCTCAAGCATTTTGATCATATTGTCGGTAACCTGTTCCTTTTCCCAAACCGGCAGTAAAAAAATATTGGCAACGAACGCAATCGCTGAACCTATCGCCGTATCAATAATTCTGTCCGTTACTACGGCTTTAAAATTATTTGCATTCAGTAAAT
>DATGFZ010000307.1:0-5147 GCA_035308805.1 Puia sp.
GGCTGGTACAACGACAAAAAGATTTTTCATAAAAGTGGAATTTAAAAGATAGAATTTTGCCTCAAAATAAGCAGCAGTTCAGATATTTGCAAGTTCCAGCCGGTTTTTCTCTAGCCCTGTTTAATCAAGGTGTTTTAATCAGCCTTAAATCAATAACTAACGTCAATGCACATCCCAAAGATAAAATTTCGTGATTTTTTCATCCATAAGATATTCCATTGGTGGAAAGGCATCCATAAGGTATGGCATGAAAGGATTCTGGTTCGTGAAGTCTCAATATTTCATTTTCTGTGAATTGCGGTCATTTGCTATTTATTAGTCCTTAATCCATTTTTGAATATCGGTTCCTGCTGTAGTTGTGATGCGGATGAAATAGAGACCCGCCGAAAGAGAACGGGTGTCAATAGTGATCAGCGATGAGCCATTCTGATTGAGGAGTTGCCGGATCACTTTCCCCGTCGCGTCCAACACCGTGATCACGCTGACCGGATTAGTGCCCGCAGCGACCATAAAATAGTCCTTTGCCGGATTCGGGAATAGTTGCAGAACTGTTCCGTTCCCGAAGATTAAGCTGATAATATTGGAGTAGGCAAAAGTTCCGTCCCTATTCACGATTTTCAGCCGGTAAAAGTCGTGACCGTTCATGGGGTTCTCATCCTTGTCTGCATAATTGCGCGGAGATACACTGTTCCCTGCAGCTTCCAGGCTATCGATAGTGACAAAGTGCATTCCGTCCCCGGATCTTTCCAGATCAAAATAGCTGCTGTTCACTTCCGTTGCAGTAGTCCAGTTCAGTTGGGCATACAGGTTATTTACGTTGATTCCGCTAAAGTTGATTAGGGTTACGGGAAGGTCTCCACCCTCAACGGTGAAGCTTCCAAAGGTTGCTTGCGACAATAGGCTATTGTTGTAGCTGGAGACTGCCATTCCAAGATATGCTGAATTGCTAAAGCCAAGATCGGTCGGCGCTCCAACCTCTGTCCAGGAACCTGCTGCCCCGCTTTGGGAGATATAGGCTTTATAGACGCTGCCTTCTTTACTGAGTTCGACCCAGTAGGGAGCTGAGATGCCGTTGACAGTCATTGTAGTCGCCACCGCGCCGGCTACGCTTCTCCAGGCAAGCTCTGCCCCGCCCGATGAGGTGGTGCCTATAAAGATAAAGCGTGAAGTGTTGCTGATGCTGTCCCGGAACATGAGCCCCGCTTGATCGGCGGGATCAGCAGCATCCTGGCTGAGGATTTGCGCAATCATATATTCATCACCACTGAGGTTGGTAAAAGCATACTGGAACTGGTCTGAACTCCCGGTAATTCCAGTTCCCGAACCGGTAATGGTATAAATGCCATTGCTCAGGCAGGAAGAGCCTGCAAACCCGATATCTCCGATATCGGCATTAAAATATCTTGTGGGCAAGGATCCGCAAGTCCCCGTGCAGGCGCTTGTGGTAAAGGTGCTCGTTGCCTGCGCGCTGGCTCCTTGCGGGCAAGATGCCTGAATAGAATACGTATACCCCGTATTACAGCTGAGCGCTGAAATATTTAACGAAGTGGTTGAAGTTGTTCTAGATATCCAACTGCTCACAATCGGAGTTTTATATTCAATCAAATAGCTTGTAGCGCCGGGGAATCCCTGCCAACTCAGCATTGCAGTGTTTTGCGTTATGTTACTTGCAGATAGCAGGGTGGGAGTTGAGCACAGATTGGTCAACTGTCCATATACTTCCATTTCGTTGATGGCATATCCGGTTGCGCTGGCGCTTCTTGTTACACCCTGCATCCTGATATACTGATAACTTAAGTTAGAGAGGGTGATAGATGTTGTCGCGGAATTATTTCCTGTGACCATGTACAGATCAGTAAAAACGGTGTCATCGTTCGACCCCTGAAGCGTAAAGGATTTTGCGTAATTAGTACCCCAGTCGACAACAACCTTACAGATATCATATCTTGCGCTGAGGTTAACCGTGATCTCGGCTGTATCTCCGCCACCCGGTCCTGTTGCAGATGCATTCCAGCTTGTTGACTGGTTACCATCAAATGCATTTGAAGGAGCTCCGCCCGATGTCGAAGATGCACTGTAGGTCGCTCCCGGATTATTTACTGATGAAGCTACATCAGGATAAGAATTACACAGGCTATTGCTTGTCAGTCCGTAAACCATCAATTGATTTGAAAAAGTATTTACATACACTTTGCCGTTAGCAATGGTAGGGCAATTCATTTTTGAAAAATTTCCTAGATTATCCAAAGGATTTATTGTTGAGTTCCACAATTCAGTGGTCACATCATCTGCTCGCACGGCGCGCAGAATGCCCTGACAAATGGATTGGTTCGCATTACAGCCGTTGACGGCATGGGCAATCCAGAGAATGGCGGACGAATCTGTTGCCCCATTGGAGGATACCGACATATAGGCACCCGAGGCGCCTGTTGGGCCGCTCACCGAGCCGCTAACAGGATTACCCAGCGAAGAGGCGCCCACCCGGTAGGATTGAAGCAGGGTATTTTCGGAGAACTGGTAAAGCCACTGGCCAGAGGTTCCCCCGTAATAGGCAAAAGAAGAATGAAACTGGGCGTTGGACGAAACCGGGAAACTTTGAATAACACTGTCACTACCTGCATGGAAGCCTCCCAGACTTGCCTGATCCAGCACATACATCAACTTCCCCTTTACTGCAGTGACTAGCATGCTTGTGCCGGGCACCAGCAAGGCCTGGGTTCCAAAATCCAGGTCTGCGTCGTCATAGACCAGATAATTTTGCGGGGTGAAAAAACTCGTGATATTGAGCGCGGTTGCCGTATTGTCTGGTGCATTGGGAGTGAGCCGGACCACGCTTTCTCCGCGGTTTGCGGTATCCTGGGGCATATCGGTAAAACCGTCTTCACCCACCTGTCCGTTGCCGACAGCAACAAAAACATTGCCGGCAGCATCTAGCGCCGGAGCTGCCCCGCTCATCCATATGCCCCCTCTGCCGTCAGCAGGAGTTGTAATGTAGCTGATCCGAAGCTGCAAACTTCCCGCATCGAAGCCCATGATCCAGCCATGGCTGGGGTTCCAATCGCAATGTGCGGAAAAACAGACATATACGATGCCATGGGAGAGTGCAAGTCCCGTACGGTTGAACTGCCGTCTCGGATCAAAACCAATCCGTCCGTTTATATTGCCAATTCCGGATCCTGGCACCGTATCGATGATCTCTACGGGGCTATTTGGCTTTTCCGCACCTGTTGCCAGGTCGACGGCATGGATATACTGGTGAAAACCAGAAGTTGTGTAAGTATATTCTTCATTTGTAACGCCGGCGTTCCAGGCATGATTATCCACCAGCGAAGTATCTGTGCTCACCACTTTGGTCACAAAATAAAGAGTGCCCGAAGATTTATCTATTACCGGGGTGCCCACAAGGCCGATGTTACTGGAAAAATCGCTGTAATACCCACCACAAAGCCCCGGATGCATATCGGTTTTGAGGGCGGGTCTGAAACCTGCCGGGCTGTAGTTCTTCTCCCAGTAAGGAGAGGTTATGCTTCCATCATCAGCATCATAAGCATAAATGGAATTATTGGCTGTACAGGCAAAGAGAACGTTTTTTGTTCCCTTGCCTGGGATATTTACGCCGGTTGCGATCAGTGGTTGGGCAAACAACTGATCATCCACCGGCCTGGAATATAGAAACCCGAAAGAGTTGGCATTGACGTTGGAAGTGGTCAGTATGGTTTCCTGGTTATTCCATCCCGTACGGGAAAGATCGTTGTGCTGGGTCAGCACATCGGTCTGCGCCCTGATCGTAGATGCACAGGATAATGACAGGAGGAGCAGCAAACCAATGGGACTTTCGGATCGCATAAGCTTTTTTACATTTACTTGTTCACTTAAGCATTTTGCGGATATATTCCTGCAGCATGATTACCGCTACGAAACATCCAGATAAAAAAGCAGCCATGAATCCGTAAAATGCACCAGCTGCCAGGCGACTAATTTTTTTTAAGGGCATGCCTCCAAAAAAGCAAAGGCTGTTCCGAAAAAAATAATTTATTTTTTTCATTGTACAAGAGAGTTTCTTTTATACCTAGAGTTGTGGCGATTTTTTACTCAATCTGTGGTAGAAACACCACAGATTGCTTCAGAGATGTTCAGGCAGAGATCTTTTCAGAACGCTCGGAAACGGCTTGAATACGCTTCGAAACATGCTTGGCAGTGACGCTTAAAGGTGGACGCATTGCCACGGATACGCGCTCTTTTTGGGCACGTCGGAATGAAGCAATCTTTAACCATCCGATGAGTATGAAAAGGAGGAAAAAAACACAGACAGCACTTCTAAAAGGTCCTGCCATTCGCATAAGACTAATTACTGTAACCGAGCTCAGCAGGGTTGATACACCGATCAGCCAAAGTGCTGGTGATTTTTTCCTCATTTTTCATGAACTGTTTAAGGGTGAGCTAAAGCATGATCGCTCCCTGGTTTTTTTGGTACCACAAAAAACCTGCCTGACCAGGCTGAATTTCCAGAGTGGGTCGCCAATATCTGGGCACTTCCTGAATGCCGGCAAACGGAACAGGCATGTTATTGGCACCTTTGCCTGATAAATAAATATATGTACCAAAAGTCCCTTGCTGTATGCCTCAGTGTATTACTCATCCTGGGTGGTTTTTGCGGCTATCAGGTCCACACCCTTTCTGCAAAGCAGGAAAAAATCAAGCAGGACTTTAGCATCATCAACAACGTTTCCTTTGGGCTTCTTTCAGTCAATAACTGGCGCGATCAGATCGAAGCTATTATCTCAGCGCGGATAAACAGCTTTAGCCTGACGCCAGATCAAAAAAAAGAACTGAAAAAAGAGATTGAAGATATCCTGCAGTCACTTGTCACCAAAGCCTTATCCAAGATCAACCAGACTCCCAAAACCGTTGGCGGTAAAATAAAAAAACTTGCTTTCAAGACAATGGTGGATACGACGGACCTGCATAACCAAGTTCCGTCCTTTGCCCAAAAAATTGTTGACCAGGTAAACAAACCATCCAGCCGGGAACGATTAAAAGATATCGCGCAGAGCAAGCTTGAAGAGCTTAGTCAGCAGACTTACGACAGTTCGTTAAATGAAATGAATCATGTAACTGATTCTGTCTTTCAGCAATATTCGGTCACA
>DATGFZ010000308.1:0-7210 GCA_035308805.1 Puia sp.
TGCAAATCAATGGCAATTTTATCACCCATTCTTATTTCTTTCCTGAAAACCGCTTCTTCACGGAATAAGATTGGTCCAAAATGCAATTGTTGCATGACAGTCCCTGTCAATCCATTATCTTCTAAAAAACAAACCCTGCAATAAGCGGCATAGTCATAATAAACGGAATGACGCAAATGAAAATTAGGATCGAGATCGGACCACCTTACTTCAGGATTTCTTATATATTTCTCCACGAGAATGTTGTTTTGTCTGATAAAGTTATTCTATATTAATTTTTTGCTTAATTTTCTATCAGAATAAATCTGATGACAAGAAAGCTGCTGGCTATATTCTGTGTTTTTCTTATGCTGTTGTTTCATTACGGCAGGATGGTAAATTTTTGGGGTTGCGAATTCATTCATTTTACAATCGGGACCGCGACCTGTGATTGTGAAAAACAGTCCAGGGATGCAAACAGCGATGCACAGCAATCTTCTTCGCAAAAAAATGCAAAAGATAAAACAGAAGATTTATTCTCTTCCAATAGGAATTTGTATACATTTTTTGTTGGTACAAAAAAAATTAGCTCTTCAAAGATCTTCAGCATTTCCGATCTGTCATCCGGATTCAATGCTAAAATTTTTCAACCTCCCCGTTCTTAGTTCACATACCTGATTAAGACAGCTATTCTGTAAAACAGGATAAGCCCTTGCGCGAGCGAGGTTATCTGCATTTATTTATTTTTCAAAATTTTTAAGTATGAAATCTCTAATCTTATATTTTATCATCGTATTGATCATCAGCGGAGTCTGTGGTTGTCATGAAAAAACATATTCTTATTCTTCAGTGAATAAAGTATCCCGGTCTGCCGATGGAGACATTATGTTAGTCGGACGCTGTACGATGGAAAGATTGCAACAGCCTCCTTTTAATTCATGGTTCGTTAAAAATTACGACGATTATTCAGTGGATACAATTACTGCAGAAAAAATCAAATCATCGATGCAACATACACAATTTAAAATTTTTATGGGTACATGGTGTGGCGACAGCAGGCGGGAAGTGCCAAGGATGTTCAAATTATTGCGTTATTGCGGCGTGAACTCTTCCCAAATAGAATTAATACTGCTTGATAACCGCGATTCTCTGTATAAGCAAAGCCCGGGCCACGAAGAACGTGGAATGAATATTCATCATGTGCCGGATTTCATCGTATTCGAAAATAAAAAAGAAGCCGGTAGAATTATTGAATCCCCCGTTGTTTCTCTTGAAAAGGACCTGTATAGAATTATCAACAGGGAAGGATATTCTGGAAATTACAAAGCGACAGGGTACCTGATTGATTATTTTCAGAGTAATAACCTGCCAAATCATGGGAAAGATTATTCAACCTTAGAAAGCAATGTAAAATCTCTCGCATCCGGTCCATCCGAGTTGAATACCTATGGTTATGTGTTGATGGCTGCGGGAGAAATGCAAAAAGCAGGCATGGTGTTCAAATTGAATACGCAAATTTATCCAGACAAATCAAACGTATTCGACAGTTTGGGAGAATATTATTTCAAGACAGGCAATAAATCACTGGCCAGGGAGAATTATCAGAAAGTTTTGCAAATGGAGCCTGACAACGCAAACGCAAAAAAAATGATTGCCCAATTGCAATAATAAGTGGAATTGATTTACGTTAAAGACGTTTACGCTATTTTTGCGACTTCAAAAATAATCAATGAAAAGAATAATCTTATTTGGGTTGATGTTTGCCCACCTCGCTGCAATGGCACAGACGAAAAAGAAAACGGTAGCCGGCCCGACTCAACCTGCCTTAAAAAATTCGATGGATTCATTGAGTTATGCGCTAGGCATGTCTGCGGGAAGTTTTTATAAACAACAGGGCATGGCGAGCCTGAATACTGCATTGTGTGCAAAAGGGATAAGCGATGCATTGAAAAGCGGGAAGACATTGCTAAACGAGCAACAGGCAAATGCCATCATCATGGGCTTCGTGCAAAAAGAAAGTGCGGAAAAAGCTGCAGGCAATAAAAAAGCAGGCGCCGAATTTCTTGCTGCCAATAAATCCAAACCCGGTGTCATTACCTTACCAAGCGGTTTGCAGTATATGATCTTAAAAGAAGGGAATGGCCCAAAACCGATTGCAACGGATAAAGTGAGGTGTCATTACGAAGGTTCGTTCATTGACGGAAATGTTTTTGAAAGCTCAATAAAAAACGGAAAACCCGTTGACTTCAATGTAAACGGCGTAATTCCCGGATGGACTGAGGCTTTGCAATTAATGCCCGTTGGAAGTAAATGGAGGTTATTCATTCCTTCGGATCTTGCGTATGGCGACCAGGGAAGTCAGGCAATAAAACCAGGCTCTACCCTGATCTTTGACGTGGAATTATTGGAAATTATTAAATAAGATATTTTCTCTGCTTTGTGAATAACCCCGGATTCTTTCCGGGGTTTATTATTTTTGACATGAATGCAAAACAAAAAAACGTTGGTTGTGATCGGCGGAGGCGCGGCCGGATTTTTTTGCGCGGTGAATGCTGCGCGAATGTGCGACGATCTGAAAGTGATCATTATTGAGAAGACGGGAAAACTGTTGAGTAAAGTAAAGGTGAGTGGCGGCGGGCGTTGCAATGTCACCCACGCCTGTTTTGAGATCAGGGAGATGGCAAGAAAATATCCGCGCGGAGAAAATTTTATACGAAAGACATTTCATCAATTTTCTACCAAAGACACCATTCAGTGGTTTGGGGAAAGAGGTGTAAGATTAAAGGATGAGCCCGACGGGAGAATGTTTCCTGTCAGCAATTCTTCACAAACCATCATTGATTGTTTGATTGAAGAAGCCGATAAATACGGAGTTGAAATATTGATGCATCTTCAAGCCGGGCGAATTGAAAAGCTGAATGAAAGTTGGTTATTGCATACGACCAAGGACCAACAAATAGAGGCGAATTATATTTGCATCGCCTGCGGAGGTTATCCCAAGTCGTCGCAGTTCGATTGGCTGAAAAATTTAGGCCATACTGTGGCAGAACCTGTTCCTTCGTTGTTCACTTTTAATCTGCCGGGAAATCCAATCACAAAATTAACGGGCATTTCGGTTGCGGATGCAAAGGTTAAGATTGCTGGAACTAAATTGGCAGAAAGAGCGCCATTACTCATTACGCACTGGGGCTTGAGTGGACCATGTATATTGCGTTTGTCGGCATGGGGTGCCCGAACATTAGAAGCGAAAAATTATGAGTTTAGTATTTTGATTAATTGGATTCCTGCGGAAAATGAATCATCACTGCTCGAAAAGTTTCAAGCAATAAGGGTTGAATCAGGGTCACAAAAGATGGTCTATAAAGATTCCTTTGGGTTGCCGCAACGCTTGTGGGAATACCTCATCTTTCAGTCAGGCATAACAGAAAAAATACGATGGGCTGACCTGCCTGCGAAAGAACAGAAAAAATTGATCAGTAATTTAATTGCTTACGAATGCCCGGTTATTGGCAAAACAACGTTTAAAGAGGAATTTGTCACTGCCGGTGGAATACAATTATCGGAAATTGAATATAATACGATGCAAAGCAAAATTGTTCCCCATGTGTTTTTTGCAGGTGAAATAATGGATGTGGATGGCGTTACCGGCGGGTTTAATTTCCAGCACGCATGGACAAGCGGATTCATTGCAGCAAAAGCAATTTCGATAATTGCCTCGCGCTAACATGCCACGGAACTTGCAATTGCTTTATCGATATTTCCCAAACCTTTCTTAAATGCTTGCTGTTTTTCCCAACCAAAGCCCAAACGAAAATTGCGTTTGGACTGTTCAAACCAATGACCCGGACCAACATAGGTTTTGTAATCCTGAAGTAAGGTCGCATAAAACTTTTCCACGTCTAACCTGATTTCCTTTTTAAAACGGGGAAAACAGACCACGCCGCCGCCCGGCTGCACCCATTCAAGATGCTCGTGATGGTATATCCATTTTTTTAGCAAATTGAAATTTGTTTTCGCATCACGCAGAATGGGAGTAAAATATTTTTCTTTTTGTAAAAGAAATTGGTAGCAAATTTCTTCATCCACAACAGAATTGCAAATATGAATTTGCTCCTTTGCCGCAAGAAAAAGGTTTTGCAGCGATTGATCAGAAGAAATGATCCATCCCAGTCTAATGCCTGGTATTCCGTATGCTTTTGATACGGATGATATGCTGATGTTATTTTTACCCAGGTTTGCTGCCAATGGCGTGGAAACTGTAAAAGAAATATCGCGGTAAGTTTCATCGGTCAGCAGATAACAATTATTCTTTTCAGCGAGATCAGATAATGCGAATAAATTTTCTTTGCTGATCATAGTTCCCGTCGGATTATGCGGGGTGGTTATGCTGATTAGTTTTGTATTTGGTTTAATGGCTGATTTTATTTTATCGACATGCACCTCATATTTTTCATCAAACTGCAGGTCAATAAAAGTAATGTCGCATCCGATTGAACGAGGTGTTTCAATGTTCGTCGCATAATTCGGGCGAAGTACGATAAGGTGATCCTCTTTTTTTAGTAATGAAGAATGAATGATAAATAAAGCGCCGGCTGCCCCAACCGTTAGCAAAATATTTTCCGCGGAAATGTTTTTAAAATCACCGGCGATGAGTTCCCTTAATGCAGGTTTACCCGCATGGTCGCCATAAGCAATTACGAGATCATTCAGGTTTAGGTCAATCTCGCTGAACATAATATCTCTTACTGAGCTTTCTGAAAGGTTGCATGCTATGGAACCATAGCCTAATGTTTCCGGAGATTCTATTTCAATGGGCATTCTTTTGTACAACATATATTATTTTCACAGGCGGCCGATGATGGATAAGTGTTCCCTTAAAATGGCAAAACCTGTTTAGAGCAAAGCCATTTACTGTCGCAATATGGCTAAATATTCTATCCATGGTCCAACATCGTCCTTATAGAGTTTAGCCATAACACGGGAAATCTGCGCAATATGATTAAGATCGTGAACGACCCAGGTGGAAAGCAGCTGAGACAAGCTTACCTCTCCGAATGCAGGATGAATTCCCTTAGCCTCCAGGTCTTGGTTGCTCAGGTTTAATGATCGCAGCGTTTGAACATTCATTTTTCTCAATAGTGCAAACTCAGCCAAAAGCTGGGCCAGTGATTTGCCTTTACTTGCTTCAAATTGGGCGAAACGGTCAAACTTGTTAAATTTCTTATCGGAATTTTTTGAAACAATGATCTGAACCCTCGGTATCCAATCCGTCTTTTCTCCGTGTATAAGATGACCGATAATGTCATAGGCACTCCATGTTTGGTCCCCCTCATTTTTTGTAGTCCAATCTGAAGAAATATCTTGCAGCATGGCATCCAGGATATTTGGAGTTCGCTCAAGAATTTGAATGGATTTTTCTAAAGTGAAATTCATGGTTTCATTGCGCTTTAACTTGTACCTGAATAATTTTTAAAATTAAAACTTATTTTTTGATGATGGAGGTTCTGGTATATACCCCGACCCGACGAATGCCTGATTGTTTCCCCCTTTTTTTGTTAAAGGCAAGAAAATAACACAGTCAGCCTTGCAAGGAGGATGTCTGGCAAGACCGGTCCAACCATCAAAAAAAATTTTGGGCACCAAATTGACTGCATGGGTTAATCGTTCCCTGCATAAGGCTCACAGCCCCTGTTTTGGATGAAAAAATAGCAAAAATATTCCCGCATTTTTACTATTTTTGCAACCCCGAATTAAAACCTTCGGATTTTAAATTTTATGTCAGAAAACAATATTGTTAACGAAAACGCTGAGGCACAGGAACCGACCGCAGTTGCGGAGGTTACAGCGACAACAAATGAACCTGCGCAAACAGTTGTTACCCAACCGGAAACACCTCATGACGATTTTGACTGGAGCATTGACAAACGCAATGTTGCTGCTTACAAAAAGGAAGAAAAAGAAAAGTATGACAAAGTGTATGACAACACTTTTGTTACCATTACTGATGGCGAACTGATGAAGGGATCTGTTGTTGGTCTTACAAAAACTGATGTTGTGGTCAATATCGGTTTTAAAAGCGATGGCTTGGTTTCCCTCAATGAATTTCGCGATCTGCAAGGCCTGAAAGTTGGAGATGAAGTGGAGGTCATGGTTGTTGAAAAAGAAGACCGCGAAGGTCATCTTCACCTCAGCCGCAAGCAGGCTCGCATCACCCGCGCATGGGAAAGAATAGTTGAAGTTCACAAAACCGGCGAAGTAGTCACCGGTATTGTTACCAGCAAAACCAAAGGCGGTTTGATCGTTGACGTGTTTGGCATGGAAACATTTTTACCAGGCTCGCAAATTGATGTAAAGCCAGTAACGGATTACGATCAATTTGTTGGGAAAACCATGGAATTTAAAGTGGTTAAAATTAATGAAGCCATTAAAAACGCCGTGGTATCTCACAAAGCGCTGATCGAAAGTGATATCGAAGCACAGCGTGCTGAGATAATGAGCAAACTTGAAAAAGGACAGGTACTCGAAGGAACAATTAAAAACATCACAGACTTCGGAGCCTTCATGGATCTTGGTGGTTTGGATGGCCTGTTATACATCACAGATATCAGCTGGGGAAGGATCAGTCACCCAAGTGAAGTTTTAAAACTTGACCAGAAATTGCAGGTTGTGGTGTTGGATTTTGACGATGGCAAGAAGCGCATCAGTCTGGGTTTAAAACAATTGACTCCCCATCCTTGGGACATTTTGCCGGAAAATGTCAAGGAAGGTGAAGTTGTAAAAGGCAAGGTAGTGAACATTGAAGATTATGGTGCATTCCTGGAAATACTACCAGGTGTGGAAGGGCTTGTCCACGTCAGTGAAATCACCTGGGCGAATACGCCGATCAATGCAAAGGAATTCTTCAAACTTGGAGACGAGCATAAGGCTAAAATTGTAACCTTAGACAAAGCCGCCCGTAAAATGAGTTTGTCTATCAAGCAACTCAGTGAAGATCCATGGAGCACCATTGAAACAAAATTCCCCGTAGGCAGCAAACATACCGGTCTTGTTAAAAACATCACTCCGTACGGTGTGTTTGTTGAATTGGCTCCGGGCATCGGGGGCATGATCCATATCAGCGATCTGAGCTGGTTGAAACGTTTCAACCATCCTTCAGAATATACTAAGGTTGGACAAAACATCGAAGTAATTATTCTCGGAATTGACAAGGACAATCGCAAATTACAATTAG
>DATGFZ010000309.1:0-19886 GCA_035308805.1 Puia sp.
TTTCAATTGCACCGGCCAATGAGGAAGCGTAAGATCGTAAAATGGAAAATTCGGACTCCATCCATTCTCTTTCTTCCTTGCGCTCTGCAAAACCGACAGAACCCCATAATGTGTCCCGCACAAAAATCGGCATGGATAAGTTTGCCAGCACCTGATGTTCTTCAAAAATATTAAGCAGATTAGGATCGGTTTCTGTTTTCGTATAACTGATATAGGGTTGATTTTTTTGCAGTGTATCAACCAGTTTTTGAATATTTTCAATGGGAATATTCTGTTTGTTTGAAAGTGGCTGGTATTGATCCGTATCATCATTCCATTCGTACACTTCACTGGCGACCCGCGTTTGCATTTCTTCGTTGAAATGATAACGGTAAAGATAAATGCGGCTTACCATCGCTTTGTTTCCCAAAATCTCCACTGAATCTTTTATCGCTTCATTCAAATTATTATTTACCAGCAGCGAATGAGTTGCTTCAGCCACTGCGTGCAACAGCTGGTCTTTTTTCTTGAGTTTCTCATGGATGTTTTTTTGCTCGGTGATATTGCGCGATGTGCAAATGAGTTTTATGACTTTGTTGTTGTCAACTATTGGTTTAACGATTGTTTCCAACCAAATATAAGCGCCCTGTTTGGTGAACATCCGGTAACGGATAAATATGCTTTCATCGCTTGAAAAATCCATTTCATTTTCTGCAGGGAAAAATTTATAACGATCTGCCGGGTGTACAAACTGCAAAATGGATCTGCCAATGACATCGTCTACGTCATAGCCCAAAACCGTTGTTACCGACGGTGAAATATACCAGATCGTTCCGTCTGCCGCATGCACGCTGATGATGTCGCCGGAATTCTCAGCAAGCAGCCTGAATTTTTGTTCACTGTTTAGCAGTGCATTTTCAGATTCTTTTTGCTGGGTAATATCCTGCGCAATACCAAAAGTGGTCTGCGGGTTCATGGTTTTACCTTTTATTAAGATGTAGCGCATCCATCCGTGATCGGTAATAACCCGGCAGGTGAAGGAAAACTCATAATCTTTTATCTCTTTATTGGCAAGGGCATCTTTAAATTCTTTTTTTATCTGCAGCAGGTTCTCGGGAACAATGAATTTATTCAAAAAATCGTCCAGCAGAAAGGTATTGTTATTGTCTTCGATGGCCAGCAGCGCTTTGAATTCTTTACTTAATTTAATTTCTTCTGTTGCAAAATCTAATTTCCAGGATCCCATTTTTGCATACGTCATTGCATAGGATAATGTTTGTATCGCTTCCTCTTTAACATCCTGCGCCACCACCTTATCGGTAACATCGAGCCCTATTGCCTGAATTTCCCTGACCTCGCCCAGGTCATCGGTAAGCGCCAGAAATTCCCATTCGGTCCATAAAAATTCGCGTGTATTGCCAATGGGCTTTTTGATCAGCAATTTGGCTACTCTTCCCGGATTCTTCCAGCACTCGTCTGCAACCTGCTGGCAGCGGACCATATCCTTTGGAAAAATGGTCTCGTAAAAGAATTTATTTTTTAATTCTTCCTCATTATGATGAAATGTTTTTTTGAATGATGGATTAGCATAGGTAAAGTTTCCAACCCGGTTAACGCGAACAACATAATTGGTTTGTGAATGAAGGATTGAAGTGAGATATTTTTTTTCAAGAAGCAATTCATTTTTTGCTTTCTGCAATTCGATATGACCCTTTTCACCTTTCTTAAAAGCAGGCTCTAAAACCAGTATGATCAAACATACGATGGCTATGATGAGTGAAATGAATTTGCCAATTTCTATATTCGAAGCCTCTTTATTTTTTTCCACGGCAATCACTGCATATTCTCTGGATATCTCGTTCATGAGCGGGAGGAATTTCTGCTCGTTATACAATATTCCGTTGAGATAAGTTTTTTTATTCGTGTTGATATACCCGGAATCGGCCTGAACAATTTCGCGCGCCACAATCGCAAAATGCTCGTAAAAAGGTTCGGAAGCGGAAAATAATAACCGGATTTGGAGCATCGGTTGCGGAACGGGCAGCTGAGCCGCTTCTACCTGGTTTTTTAATTGTACCTGCTGCCCTTTAAAAATGGCAATTTGCTGCCTGAGCGTGTCCTTATAAAATGCGGCTTGTTCTGTGTTTAAGGTATTGTTTAATAATAAAAAGGAATATTTGGCAATGGATTGACTAACAATTTGCTGGCGGTCAGAAATGCTTTTTACTTCGCTGAGTTCCTTATTTTCTGCGGATTTTGAATGACCTAGATAGTATCCAAAAAAGTTAAACAACAGCACCACAGAAACCAGGATAATGGAAATACGGATTAGCTTACTGAATGGGTTTTTCATTAGTACAAATGGATTTGCTCTTACACTAACGAAAAACAAACAGTTTAATTACAGGCAAAGGGGACTTTTTCGGTAAGTATGCAAAATAGGAAAGCCGTTATTAATAGTTGATAGTCTGCTCTTCCATCGCTTCGGGTATTTTCCTCCATTCATACTGCTGGTTGCGCAATTGCGGCTCAAAACCGGCTTCCCGAATTGCATCCTGTATGCCTTTTGCAGTAAAGCGGTGCGGCGCTCCGGCCGCACTCACCACGTTTTCTTCGAGCATAATGCTGCCAAAATCATTTGCGCCAGCCCGGAGGCATAACTGGGCTGTTTGTTTGCCCACCGTTAACCAGGAAGCCTGGATGTTTTTTATGTTGGGAAGCATTATCCGGCAGATAGCGATCATCCGGATGTATTCTTCCGGTGTAGTAAGATTGTGAACACCCCGTATTTTGGTCAGCATGGTGTCCACATCCTGGAAGGTCCAGGGAATAAAAGCCAAAAATCCTTTTGCGTCATCGGGTTTTTCGGATTGCACTTCGCGCAGCCTGACCAAATGTTCGAATCTTTCCTGAATTGTTTCCACATGACCAAACATCATTGTCGCTGATGTGGTAATACCAAGCTTATGAGCTGCCCGCATGATATCAAGCCATTCCTGCGCACTGCATTTACCCTTGCTGATCAGTCTCCTTACTCTGTCAACTAAAATTTCTGCTCCGGCACCGGGCAAGGAATCCATCCCTGCTTTTTTTAATTCGACAAGAACATCGTAGTGACTCATTTTTTCCAGCTTGCAAATATGTGCTACTTCGGGGGGACCAAGCGTGTGCAGTTTCAAGGTCGGATACAATTGTTTTAACTGGCTGAATAAGGAGGTGTAAAAACTTAATCCCAATTCCGGATGATGGCCACCCTGCAGGAGCAATTGGTCTCCGCCCCAGCGAAAAGTTTCTTCTATTTTTCTTTTGTATGTTTCAATGCCGGTGATGTACCCGTCGGGATGTCCGGGGATCCGGTAAAAGTTACAAAATTTACAATTGGCAATGCAAACATTGGTTGTATTTACGTTCCTGTCTATCTGCCAGGTAACTTTTCCATGCGGTACCTGCTTTTTTCTTAACTCATCCGCCACAAACATTAATTCCGCAAGGGGGGATTCATTAAATAAAAGCATTCCTTCGTCAACGCTTAAGCATTCTTTTTCTAATGCTTTCTGATATAAACCGGATAAATTCATTTGCTGGTGATGGATAAAAAAGCAAATTTACTAAGAACCTTTTTAAAAACGGGTTTTTGGATACCTGGTCGTAATAAAGCTTCCCGCCAGGTAAATCCAACAAAAGTTTTTTTGGTGGCTAAGACAGCTCTAAGGGAAAATGAATTGTCTATACTATGGGAGGGCTCCGCCACGGCTCAATATGTTGTATATTTAAAGATGCTGACTGATGGGCAATATACCAAAATCTAACACATGCTTTGCAAGAAAAACATCATTTCCAATATCATAGGATATTTCATTTTCCTGCTGCTTACGATTGGCTTTACCTGTTCTTATGTTCCTGCATATGCGCAGGAAGAGTTTATTCCTCCCCCCTCAAGATTACTTACCAGTTTCCCTTTTCATATTTTAACCGGAGGCATCATTACCGTTAAGGCACGGGTTGGCGATTACCCCGACACCCTGAATTTTATTTTTGACACCGGAAGCGGGGGGATATCGCTCGATTCTGCGACTGCTGTTCGTCTAAAAATACCTTCGGTGGTTTCAGATAAAACCATTAGGGGAATTGCCGGTATAAGAAAAGTAAGTTTTGTATACGACCAGAGCCTCCGCCTGCCCAATCTTTTGGTTGACAGCTTAAATTTTCACATCAGCGACTATGATATTCTGACCAGTGTCTACGGCGAAAAAATTGATGGCATTATCGGCTTTAGTTTTTTATCCCGGTATATAATAAAATTGAATTATGACAGCTCGGTGATGCAGGTTTATTCGACCGGAACAACCAAATATCCCAAAGGCGGTTTTTTATTGCGGCCGATTTTTGCAGGACTCCCCGTTCAGGGGGCGCGGGTTAAAGATGCAAGGGAAATTTCTTCAAGATTTTATTTTGATACCGGGGCGGGTCTGTGCCTGCTGTTATCTTCTGATTTTGTTTCGGATAGCGCGCTTTTCAATGACAAGAAAAAAAAGCCGGTATATACTGAAGCAGAGGGGCTCGGAGGTAAAATTGTCATGCAACTCACTACCATAAAAGATTTTCGTCTGGGTCCTTATCATTTCAGAAATGTTCCTGCCTATGTTTTTGATGATGTATATAATGTTACATCCTATCCTTCGCTCGGCGGCCTCATTGGAAATGACCTGTTAAGAAGGTTCAATGTAGTGCTGAATTACGAAAGAAGAGAGATTTACCTAACTCCAAATTCACATTATGGCGATCAGTTTGACTATTCATATACAGGTCTGGGGATATATTGGATAGACGGAGCTATTCGTGTAGCGGATGTTATGAAAGATTCGCCGGCAGAAAAAGCAGGTTTTAAGGAAGATGATATTGTTCTTTCTGTCGGAACCAATTTTAGCAATAACATCCAGGTTTATAAAAGCCTGCTTCAAAACGTTGGCGAAAAGGTGACGGTGATCGTAAAACGGTCGACCGGTCTTCATGAGCTCACCCTCAGGGTAAAAAGCATTTTCTGATTTCTTTAGGCTGAAGTTCATCAACTCTTTTTATTTTGCACTTCTTTTTAATGAGCTATTATGATAAATTTTGAAAGATTTCAATTGCCAAATGGTTTGCGTTTAATTGTGCATGAGGATTTCTCAACACCGGTTGCCGTATTGAATGTTTTGTATGACGTGGGTGCCAGGGATGAAAACCCCGAGCAGACAGGGTTTGCGCATTTGTTTGAACATTTGATGTTTGGCGGTTCAGTTCACATCGCTGATTTCGAGACACCATTACAACTGGCGGGCGGGGAGAATAACGCGTTCACCACCAATGACCTAACTAACTATTATATGCAGCTTCCGACCGAGAATATTGAAACCGCCTTTTGGCTGGAGAGCGATAGAATGTTGTCGCTTGCTTTCAGTGAAAAAAGCCTGGAAGTGCAACGAAAAGTAGTGAGTGAAGAATTCAAGGAGCATTATCTGAATAAACCTTATGGCGACGCATGGTTTAAAATGCGCGAGCTTGCCTATAAAGTTCATCCTTATCGCTGGATGACGATCGGGAAGGAATTAAGTCATATTGAAAATGCCCGGCTGGCTGATGTAAAAAATTTCTTTTTCAAACATTATTGTCCGGCAAATGCGATACTCGTGATTGCCGGAAATATTAAAACGGAGCATGCAAAATTATTGGCGGAAAAATGGTTTGGCGATATTCCTGCAGGAGAAAAATACATTCGTCACTTGCCCGAGGAACCAAAACAAAATGAAGCGCGCAGTCTTCAGGTTAAAGCCGATGTTCCACTCGACGCCCTATATAAATGTTATCACATGTCAGCAAGGACAGACGACAGATATTATGTTGCGGAATTGATTGCTGAAGTGCTTGGCGGAGGCGCCTCTTCGCGGTTGCACCAGGCATTGGTGAAAGAAAAAAAACTTTTCAGCCATATTGAGTGTTATCAAACAGGCTCAACAGATGCAGGTTTAATGGTGATCGAGGGTAAATTAATAAAGGGAATTCCGATGCAGGGTGCTGATCAGGCTGTCGAAGAAGAATTGCAAAAAATGTGTACTGAAAAAATTGAAGAAAAGGAACTCACTAAAATAAAAAACAAAACAGAATCTGCCATCATCTTTGAAGACATGAGCGTGATGAACCGCGCGGCAAACCTGGCGATGTATGAATTGCTCGGCGATGCAAATTTGATGAATACAGAATTGGGGAAATATCAATCGATTACCGCTGATGAAATATTAACGGAGAGCCGTAAACTTTTTGATGAAAAAAATAGCAACACGCTGTATTATTGCAGCATCAACTGAACAGACGAGTAATGAGCACGTGGCGTACTTCAGTTGAAAAAAATTACAAAAGACCCCGGCGTGGGAGGCAATATGTTTGATACCGTCAATACACGCAGGGTATAAAACCAAAGAAGCATTTATGTTGAATAGAACAATAGCTCCGGAAATAACAGATGCCACAGGGTTTAATTTGAAATTGCCGCCGTACGAAAAACACCAATTAAAAAACGGAGTTGATGTATATGCCATTGACCTGGGGGAACTGGATACACTGATGATTAACTGGATTTTTGATGCAGGTAATTTTTACGAAGACAAAAATCTTGTAGCGAACGCGGCAAATTATTTATTGAAAAACGGAACTTCGAACAAAAATGCTTTTGAAATCAATGAGCATTTTGAATATTATGGTTCTTTTTTGAACCGGGCATGTCAAAATGAGTTTGCCGATATTTCATTGCATTGTCTTGGTAAACACGTAAATCATTTGCTGCCCGTTGTTGCCGAGATGGTTGCTGACTCTGTGTTCCCACAGGAAGAACTGGAGATATTCTCAAAAAACATGCAGCAGCGCCTGCTGGTCGGATTAAAGAAAAGTGAATTTGTTGCCGGGCGATTGATTGACGCGTATTTGTTTGGAGAAAATCATCCCTACGGAAAAATGAGTTCCGCTGAAGATTATGCGGCTTTGGGACAGGAGGAAATAAAAGATTTTTACGATACATATTATAAGCACGGCAGCTGCGTAATTTTTGTTGCGGGCAAATTGCCGAAAGATATTTTTCAGCGGCTTGATGATAGTTTTGGTTCATTGCAGCTTCGTCACCGGAGTATGTCATCAATAAAGAAACATCACATTCTTCCCGCCAAAGAAAAAAAATACAATGTAGTCAATGACGTGAACGGTGTTCAGGGGTCTATTCGCATTGGACGGAATTTCCCAAACCGGCATCATCCTGATTTTTCTAAAATGCAGGTGTTGAATAATTTATTCGGCGGATTCTTCGGCTCGCGGCTGATGAGCAATATCCGCGAAGACAAGGGATACACTTATGGAATTCACAGCTACCTGATGAATCATGTTGAGCAAAGCGCATTTCTCATCAGCACGGAAGCCGGAAAGGAAGTATGTGCCGCAACAATTGATGAAGTATACAAGGAAATGAAGTTGCTGCGCGAAGAACTCATTGATGAGGAGGAATTGAGCCAGACTCGCAATTTTATGATCGGAATAATTCTGGGAGACCTGGATGGACCTTTCCAGGTAGCAGCACGATGGAAAAATATTGTATTGAATAACCTTGACGAGCAATATTTTTACAAAGGAATCGATATTATCAAAACGATCACCGCTGAAGAACTGCGGGTATTAGCGGATAAATATTTCCAGCCCGAAGAATTTTATGAACTGGTTGTGGTATAAGTCGTCAAATTTTCATAACTTTTAGCATAATTATTTTGTATGGCTTTTATCATTCGCATTATTGTTTCAGCAATAGTAGCATTCGGACTTTCTTATATCCTCAAGGGAGTTCACATCAATCAATTTACCACAGCCCTCATCCTGGCCGTAGTACTCGCTGTTCTGAACGCGATCGTAAAACCGATTTTAATTATTCTTACCTTACCAATAACCATTATCACTTTCGGACTTTTTCTTTTTGTGATCAATGCCATCATCATTTTACTTGCCAGCGATCTCATCAAAGGATTTTCAGTTGACGGCTTTTGGTGGGCTTTAATTTTCAGTTTTCTGCTTTCTATAATAACTTCCGTTCTTTACAATGAATCAGTAGGCAAAAGAAAAAGCCAGCAATAATTTATAATACTTTTTGTACAATGAATTTTGACAGGAAAGATTTATCCGGCGAACAGCTTATTGATATTTACAAAAACATATTACTGCCGCGAATGATTGAAGAAAAAATGCTGGTGCTTTTGCGACAGGGAAAAATCAGCAAGTGGTTTAGCGGGATCGGTCAGGAAGCCATTGCCGTCGGCGCAACACTCGCATTGCAGCAGGATGAATGGATAATGCCGCTGCATCGAAACCTGGGTGTTTTTACTTCGCGCAAAATGCCTTTGCATAAATTATTTCAACAGTGGCAGGGAAATAAAAATGGTTACAGCAAAGCGCGTGAAAGAAGTTTTCATTTCGGTTCACGGGAACACCATATCTGTGGAATGATCTCTCATCTTGGCCCGCAACTGGCCATTGCCGATGGAATTTCCCTCGCTTATAAATTAAGAAAGGAAAATAAGGTTTCGCTTGCATTTACCGGAGACGGAGGAACAAGTGAAGGCGATTTTCATGAAGCGCTTAATGTTGCTGCCGTGTGGGATTTGCCGGTGATTTTTATCATTGAAAACAATGGATATGGATTAAGTACGCCGGTTAACGAACAATATCGCTGTAAGGATTTAATCGATAAAGCGATTGGTTATGGTATGGAAGGGGTGCGGATTGATGGGAATGATGTTCTTGCCGTGTATGATACCATTAAGGGTGTTCGGGATCACTGCATCAACAATCAAAAACCATATTTAATTGAGTGCATGACCTTTCGAATGCGCGGCCATGAAGAAGCGAGCGGTACAAAATACATCCCCGGGGAATTGTTTGATCAATGGCATAAAAAAGATCCCGTGATCAATTATGAAAATTATTTAATCCGAGAAAAAATACTTGATGAGACTTCAGTTGGTCATATGCGTGAGGAAACAAAAAATAAAATTGAAGAAGAATTGAAAATCGGGTTAGCAGACGAGTCAATCATTCCAAGTACGGAAGAAGAATTGAAGGACGTGTATGCCGGGAAACCCCACCGGGGAGGCCCGGAACCAGCAGGCGGCCCTCGGTCAGCGGCCAACCGTCAGCCTTCAACACCCATAAGGTTCATCGACGCCATCAAAGAAGCCCTTCATCAATCCATGCAGCAGCACAGCAACCTAATTTTGATGGGACAGGACATTGCAGAATATGGTGGCGCATTTAAAATCACAGAAGGATTTGTAAATGAATTTGGAAAAGAACGTGTCCGCAATACCCCCTTATGCGAAAGCGCCATCATCGGCGCAGCACTGGGTCTCAGCCTGGAAAATTTTAAAAGTGTAATGGAAATGCAGTTCGCGGATTTTGTCACCGTCGGATTTAACCAGATCGTAAATAATCTGGCAAAAATTCATTACCGCTGGGGGCAAAATGCAGATGTGGTGATTAGAATGCCGACGGGTGCTGGCGTGGGTGCTGGACCTTTTCATTCACAAAGCAATGAAGCATGGTTTGTCCATACCCCGGGGTTAAAAGTGGTTTATCCGTCAACGCCGGAGGACGCTAAGGGATTGCTGATCGCGGCGATCAACGATCCTAACCCGGTAATGTATTTTGAGCATAAATTGCTCTACCGAAGCATCAGTGGAGAAGTTGTTCCGGCGTATCACGAAATTGAAATCGGCAAGGCAAGACTGGCGCATGAGGGCGAGGATATCTCCATCATCACCTACGGAGCCGGTGTTCATTGGGCGACCAATTATGCTAAGCAAAATAAAGATATTTCCATCTATATTCTTGATTTGCGAACCTTGCTGCCACTCGATTATGATGCGATAAAAAGGGCCGTTTCACAAACCGGAAAAGTTTTGCTGCTGCATGAAGACAGTTTAACCGGCGGCATCGGCGGAGAAATTGCAGCCTGGATAAGTGAACATTGTTTTGAATCATTAGACGCGCCGGTTTTGCGTTGCGCTTCCCTGGATACCCCCATTCCTTTTAATACTGAACTCGAAAAAAACTTTTTGGCCCATAGAAGATTGGATGAGTATGTGCAAAGGTTATTGCAATACTAATAAACTCTTCCGGTAAAGGGCCAATACAGGAATGACAGAATTTTTTTACCCCTTTGGGTTCACAAAAAAACAAGACTCCGCCATGGATAACATTCATATTCGCTGCCCAAAATGTAATTGGGAACCCGATGGAAAACCGTACTGGCAATGCACTTGCGGATCGATGTGGGACACGTTTTCTACCGGGGCGCGATGTCCGCGTTGCGGCAAAGTCTGGGAAGACACGCAATGTGTTGTCCATGCCGGTGGTTGTAGTCAATGGAGTCCGCATCTGGATTGGTATGATGGATTAAATGACATGGTCAGGCAATTAAAACAAGAGATTAAAGAAAGCTGGCAACTTTCGCCGTTTGAAAAATATTGATGATAGGACCCGCGGTAAATATTTATTCGGCACCGTATTCCTTCTTCAAAAAATCCATCAGGTTTATAGCGAAAGGAAGCCACGCTTCTAAATTGTTCACATAGTTCAGGGTCCACCCGCGCTCGTAGGAAACCTTGTTGAAGAAAATTTTTATTTTTTGCGGGTCGGATGTCAGCAATGGCAAGGTTTTGCCGGTGAATGAACCATTTTTGAAATAAGTTGAATCCTTATAAATATTATCATCCAGCAATTCCTGCGCTGCATCCATCACGTCATTGATGGCCTTGGAATAAGGAATTTGCGAAAGATAAATGTCTCTCACGGCAAAATCGTAATTGGCAATGCTGTCGGCAACATGATTTTGTCGGACGAAACGCAATCCCCCGGCGTTTTTAAGTTGCATCATTGTTGCGTCATTGCTGATAAAGACGGAAGTCAAACTGGTGTATTTTGAAACATAGGTATAAAAAAGCCTTCTGGTTTTGGTTTCGTCCATATTTTTGAAAGATAAAGACAGCAGTGTATCCAGTCCTTTTATTTTCCACTGATTTTCGAGGATCGTAGCCTTTAAATTGGAGGTATCGTTTTGAAGATTTTTTATAAAGCTGGCGATGTATTCTTTTTCCTTTTGCCTGTCGCCGATATTTTCGCGAAGCCCCTCGGCAAAAAAACCAAGCATCACCGCAACAAAAATCATAAATCCTTCAAGGAAATATTCTTTCCATGCTTTTGGTTTGTGGTGTATATCCGGATGATGATGGACTTCCATACCCCAGCTTATTTAGCGCAATTTGCTTTGAACACCCTCAGAAAATTACCCCCTAGGATTTTGTCCACATCTTTTATTGAATAACCTTTCTTCAATAATGCCTGGGTGATCTTTGGAAAATCCTGCACGCCATCCAAACCCAGCGGTGCAGAGTCTATCCCATCAAAATCAGAGCCCAAGCCGACATAGTCTACCCCAACCAGCTTTACGATATAATCAATATGATCAATCACCATTGAAAATGGCGGGCGCAATGCGGCAAGTTCCTGGGGATATTTTTTTGACATAAAATCGCTCACCTCGTATTCCTGTTTTTTCAGGGCATTTAAGGAATCAAATTCTTCCTTATGCCGGTTAAAAAAAACCTCTCTTCTCTTTAGATAATTGCTGTCAATAAACCCCGAGAAAAAATTAATATCTATGACGCCGCCGTTTTTTGCAACAGCCTTTATCTGGTCATCCTTTAAATTGCGGGGCACCGGACAAATGGCATAGACAGAACTGTGAGAGGCGATAACAGGTTTGGTCGTGGTGTTGATCGCATCCCAAAAAGTTTTTTCACCAACATGAGATATGTCGACCATCATGCCGAGCTCATTCATGCGCTTCACCACTTTTTTTCCGAAATCACTTAATCCGTAGGGGGAAACAGTAAACTCTTTTCTGGATTCATCCGCCGCGGAAGTTGCCCACGAGGTGCTGTTGTTCCATGTCAGTGTCATATAACGAACACCGCGTTTGAATAAACTGTCCAGGTCATCCAGGTCATCTTCGATCATGTGACCGCCTTCAACACCCATCATGGCAGCCAGTTTATGATGCAACAGCGCATGATTCAATTGCGCAGGCGTGGCCACCATTTCCATTTTATCCGGATTTCTTTTTGCGATCGCATACAATGAATCTATTTCAACATTCGCATATTTAAATGCCGAACCTTTTCCATAGCGATCGTCACAAAAAATGGAAAACATCTGTATATCCACCCCGCCTTTTTTAAAACGCGCCAGGTCAGATTGCGTTTTCCCCGTAAGGTCATTTTCAATGTTTAACCCCGCCATGGTGGCGGTGGACAGCACATCATTGTGGGTGTCGGCAACGATGGCATTTTGGTGAATGACTTTGTATGATGTTTGGGAAAATAATGCTGCGGGAAAAATCAGCCCAATAATAATCGGTGACAATTTGTTTCTCATTGTTTTACATTAACATGTTAATCTTCTTTGTTTCCTTTATCGCCAACAAACCAGTGTTCTTTATTTTTAAAAAGAACATTGAAGGTGGTAAGCGATCCATAAATCCTGGTAATATATTGTTGCAGGTTTACTTTGTCTTCATCGGTTAATAATTTATGCGCATTGATCTGCTGTTCCATAACGCGTAACCTGTCGCGCAGCAAAACAATTTTATGAAAGAAAATCTCTATCGGAACTTCTTTTGGTTTTTGTGTTTTATCAAAAGGCTGCAGCAGCATGGTTCCTTTCTGCCATCTTTCCCCCAATGGCACAATCTCACTCACGTCGCCCCATAACCGAAGGATCTTTAATAATGATTTTTCTATTTCGGAAGATGTCTCAATTTCTGTCGTAACATTTTCCGGAATGATGTCATCAAGATTATTATCTGTTTTATCAACTTCTTTTATACCACGATTGATAAATGAAATTAAATAAGTGGCATACCTGACGCCAATGATTACGCCGGGTCCAAATTGCGTGTGTTGTAATCTGGTGCCAATGCCTAATGTTGTCTGGTCCATGGTTTTTTATTGTCAGATTGAATATCGGCCTTCACGGCTATTAATAATTCATTTCACCAAATCATCAGTCATTGATAGCCTGGTAAACCAGCGTTTTAAATTTTTGATGAATTTCGCTATGACTGTTTGGGAATAACTGTAAAACCAATTGCACAACCATTTTTTCTTTTGGATCAATCCAGTAAGAAGAACTGAACATGCCCCCCCAGTCATAGGAACCTTCGGATGTCTGCGATTTTGCGCTTCCTTTTGCGGTGATGATCTCAAATCCCAATCCGAATTTATTGTCTCCGAAATCTATATCGCCGATCTGATTGGTTGTCATCATGCCAATGGTTGACCGGCTCAGAATTCTTTTTCCGTTGTATTCTCCGCCATTTAGCAACATTTGCATAAAAACGGCATAATCATAAGCCGTGGAGGAGAGACCGCCGCCACCGGAATAATAAGTTCCCGGCATATTCGGATAATCACTGTAAAAGTCGCCGTTAATATTTATGTGGGGCGGTGTCTTGACAACATGCATTGTCGAGTCTTCGGTGTACAGGGTGGCCAATCGTTTGTATTTCTCCTTTGGCAGATAAAAATAAGTGTCTTTCATGCCAAGCGGATCGAAAATATTCTTGCGTAAGAAATCATCCAGGGATGTTCCTGAAATCACTTCTATCAAATATCCGAGCAAATCGACATTAAGCCCGTAAGTCCATTTTTCACCGGGCTGATGAAATAGAGGAAGAGACCCCAGGACTTTCATTTTATCCTTTAAGATATATTTGTCAACGCCAATGCCGCCAATGATGCCTGCCTTATAATATATCGCATTCATGGTCTTACTCCCGATTTGCGCATAACCTATTCCTGAAGTGTGGGTGAGTAAATCCCGGATGGTTATTTCCCTTTTTGCCGGAACGGTGCTATAGGTCGTGTCGGCTTCATTAAATTTATCAAGCACCCTCGGATTTTTAAACTCGGGAATATATTTACCAATCGGGTCATCAAGTAAAATCTTTCCCTGCTCGTACAGGATCATTATGCCCGTACTGGTTATTGCTTTGGTTTGTGAGGCGATGCGAAAAATTTCATCTTTCTGCAATGGGGTTTTTTTATCAATATCGTCATACCCTATGGCTTTGTAATAGGCTAATTTGCCATTGCGATAAATAATGGCGACTGCCCCATTGATGTATCGGCTGTTCACGTATTCCTGCAAGACATGATCAATGCGGCTTAATCTTTCAGAAGACATTTTTGCACCGGCAACATTCAGGGTGGTTGATAAAACGCCAGGGGATTGCGCAGTGGCAGTCCACACAATAATGAATGCTGCGGCCGTAACAAAAAGTTTTTTCATGTGCAGTGGTTTGGCGATTGAGTTAATCTAAATTTCTGGAAAGATAAGCAATAGCAGAAATTTTTTTATAAGATCCGGTCATTGTTGCACCGGCTGATGATTACTTTCTTTTCGCAGATCACCCGCGGGGATATATTTCTTATTCTTACTCATGAAATCTTTTCCTGCCAGTTTTATGTATTCTTCAAAATCGTAGTCACTGCTGGATCGGGTAAAATAATAAGACGGCCGGTATCTCACCATAAAACTATCGAGCTCAGGACTTGTCAGGTGGGTAATTTTTTTTGCGAGATACAGCGTGAACCGGTGATCAATATATTTATCCTGTTCTTCCTGGATCAACCTCTTTTGAAATGCCAGCGTGCGCCGGTTTTTATTAAACTGGAACATGTGAATGATCTCATCCAGATCGAAGCCGGCGCCTAAACCCTGTGAGCCATCCGTTATTTTGATTTTTGGTTTCTGAAAATCAAAGACTTTTGCGTAATCCTTCCGGTTCTGTAAAGAGTCCAAATGATAATTGCGCGGTAAGATACGTACCGGTCTCAGGTCAATCGGATCCACATGCAGGGCAATGTCAAAACTGGGATAATTTTCAATCGTGATCACAGGATATTTCATGGTCGCTTTTCCCAGATAAGAAAAAGAAAGAGAGTCTTTTTCGCTTACGGTAATGCTGTAGTTGCCGTTGGAATCCGTAATTGTTCCCCTGCCGGAAGTGCTGATGACGCTCACAGCCTCAAGGGGCCTGGTCCGGTTGATGTTGTAAACAGTTCCTTTTACTGTTATCTGCGCAAAAGCCTGCTGCCTGGGCAAAGCAGCAACTAAAACCAAGATAAGCAATAAAATCTTAAATAAATAAAGGCGCAAAGGCAACTGTTTAAAATGTGATATTACTATTTAAAAAATAACTACAGTTTATCCTGTTTAGGTTTTAACGATATTTTTCAGATTTACAATCAGTTCAATCAATTTCGGATAGTTTTTGTATTCAAGGAGGTGGATTTTATTTGCCAGGCTTTCCGCAGTTTCATTTTTTTCGATGATACATTTTGCCTGGAAGATGATTTTGCCATGGTCATAAATTTCATCAACATAATGGACAGTTATTCCGCTTTCTTTATCCTCATTTTTTATTACAGACTCATGCACATGATTTCCAAACATCCCGCGGCCGCCATATTTTGGCAATAAAGCAGGATGAATGTTGAGGATCTTCTTCGGATAAGACCGGACAAGGTCAACAGGTAACTTCCATAAAAATCCTGCCAATACCAAAAAGTCAATTTTTTTTTCCCTTAATACTGAAACATAAAATTCGCCGGCAGTAAATTTTTCTTTCTCCAGAATAACAAAAGGAATATTTTCTTTCCGGGCTACCGTTATTACGCCGGCCTGTGATTTATTGCACACAATCATGGCCACGTTAATTGAATGATCAGCCCTGAAATGATCAATTATTTTTTGCGCGTTGGTTCCGGCTCCGGATGCAAAAATGGCGAGTTGTGTTGATGACATGAAGATGCAAGATAAAATTATCAATCAAAAAAATGAGGTAATCAAATACATTTTAGTGGTGATTTTAAATTGCAATATTGTTGACATATTGATGACACAAAAAAATTCAGGAAATACATAATCGCGTGAAACGCAGGCCAGACAAGGGAAAAATTTTTTTTTACATGTTGGCATTTTGTTGAAATCCTGACTTATTTTTGCACCGGCTCGGGAGATTTTTCCAATTCTATTACAACAGGCGAAATAATATGAACTGCCAAAGACTAATTGCACAAAAAATATTCCTCCTTTTTGCTTTTTTCTTCACCATAACTTTTGTTGGAAATAAATTATATGCGCAGGATGGCAAGGCATTATTTCAGTCAAATTGCGCGCAGTGCCACAATCCGGTTAAAGTAGTTACGGGACCGGCGCTGAAAGGAGTGGACAGCAGGGTTACTGATAAAAAATTATTGCACGATTGGATCCATAATAATGCGAAAGTGCTGGCCTCAGGGAACAAATATTTCACCGACCTCTACAATCAATATGGCAAAACGCCAATGAATATTTTTACAGGCTTGACTGATGCCGATATTGATGCCATCGTTAAATATGTTGATGATTATAAAGAACCCGGTCCGATAGCCGGGGACACTGGAGGCACGAAGGAGACGGAAAGCGACAACAGTCTTTTATATGGAATTCTCACGCTGATCCTGGCAGTGATCATGCTTACTTTGTTGCAGGTCAACAGCAATCTTAAGAAATTATCTGACGATAAGGAGGGTATCCCCGCACACGAACCGGTTCCTTTTTATAGGAATAAAGTATACATCACTTTTATCGTACTGATGTTATTTGTCGTTGGCGGCTATTATCTGGTTCAGGGTGCGATCGGATTGGGCAGAACGCAGGACTATCAGCCGGTTCAACCGATATTTTTCTCTCACAAGGTTCATCCGGGTACAAATCAGATCAGTTGTCTGTACTGTCACGGCAACGCCTGGGAAAGCAAGCATGCCACAATCCCTTCATTGAATGTTTGCATGAATTGCCACGCTGCCATCAATGATTACCATGGCGGCAAATTATATCGGGAAGATGGAAGTGAAGTGGACGGCACTGCTGAAATTCAGAAACTATACAGTTACACAGGATATGATGCCAAGAGCGGAAAGTACACCCAGCCCGGCAAACCGGTAGAGTGGATAAAAATCCATAATCTTCCGGATCATGTATTTTTCAGCCATGCCCAGCACATACGGGCCGGAAAAGTACAATGTCAAACCTGTCACGGACCAATTCAGCAGATGGATGAAGTGAAGCAGTTTGCTCCGCTGAGTATGGGATGGTGCATCAACTGTCACCGGACAACAAAGGTTGATTTTCCTGATTCCGCTGCCGGCAATACGGGAAACAAATTTTACAGTGTGTATGAAAAGTTCCATAATGAATTGAAATCAGGTAAAATAGATAGTGTGACAGTTGAGAAGATTGGTGGTACCGAATGTCAGAAATGTCATTATTAATGCCTGCTGAAATTTGGTCTGCGGTCTCCGCCTGACCCGTGAAAGGATTTAATTGTTGAATGGAGTTTTATAAATATTAGGTAACTATTTAAATTTCCCTTTTTGGGGATTGGGTATGAGCAAAAAACATTGGCAAAGTTTCGGGCAGTTGACCAACAGCGATTCTTTTAAAGAATCTGCCGAAAAAGAGTTTAAGGAAGATCTTCCGATGGAAAATTTTGATTCAAAAGGGTTGCTCGATTTAAAATCGCCCCGCAGGGATTTTTTAAAGTATCTTGGATTCAGTACTGCTGCCGCCGCTCTTGCAGCCAGTTGCGAAATACCCGTTAAAAAAGTAATTCCATATTTAAATAAACCGGAAAATTTAATTCCGGGTGTTGCAGATTATTACGCCACTACTTATGTCTCCGGTGGAGATGTTGTTCCGATCCTGGCAAAAGTCAGGGACGGAAGACCGATAAAAATTGAAGGCAACGAATTATCATCATTGACAAAAGGTGGAACATCAGCCAAAGTGCAGGCATCTGTTCTTGATTTGTACGATACGGCCCGTTTACGTTTTCCTGTGCAAATGGTGAACGGCACCCCCCAGCAGGTACCCACCTTTGAAGCTTTCGATAAATTGGTTGGCGATGCACTTTCAGGATTGGGAGGAGCACCGGTCATACTACTGACCTCTACCATTACTTCTCCTACGACAAGACAGATTATTGGGGAGTTTCTGGGAAAATACCCGGGTAGCCGTCAGGTGCAATATGATGTTGACTCTTTCAGCGGTATTTTATTAGCCAACGAAGCATGTTATGGTAAAAGGGCAATCCCTTCTTACCAATTTGATCAGGCAAAAACCATCGTAAGTCTTGGTGCAGATTTTTTAGGCACCTGGCTTTCACCGGTTGAATTTGCACGCCAATATATAAAAGGAAGAAAAATTGATGAAAAGAACCCGGCAATGAGCATGCATTATCAATTCGAAAGCATGCTCAGTACCACAGGGGGTAATGCGGATGAAAGGTATGTTCATCGTCCTTCCGAAACCGGAGCGGTCGCTTTGGCATTGCTTGCCGGTTTAGGCGGAAATGCGACAGCCCCTGCATTAAGCGATAAACTCAAATTCGGGATTGGTGAGGCGGTAAAAGACCTGCTTGCCAATAAAGGAAAAAGCCTGGTAGTCAGCGGAAGCAATAATGTGAATGTGCAGATCATTGTGAATGCCATCAATGAACTGATCGGGGCAAACGGAACTACCATAAATTGGTCAGTACCTGTTCAAACACGCCAGGGAATTGATGGTGATTTTGAAACCTTGGTTTCCGATTTGAACGCTGGTAAGGTGGGGGCATTGTTCGTTTACGGAGTCAACCCTGCCTATTCATATTATGCTGCGGATAAATTTAAATCAGGTCTTCAGAAGACAAAGGTTTCCGTTTCATTCAATGACAGGGTTGATGAAACGACCGAACTATGCAAATATGCAATCCCTGCTCCGCACTTTTTAGAAAGCTGGGGGGATGCAGAAGCAAAAACAGGGTATTACAGTTTACTGCAGCCAACGATCGCTCCCTTGTTTTTAACACGTGCGTTTGAAGATTCACTATTGAAATGGAGCGGCAACAATACGACTTACGAAAATTATTTTAGACAGTACTGGACCGCCAAACTCGGCGGGGTTGATGGATATGAAAAAGCATTGCAGGAAGGAATCATTGAGCCTTCCTCGCCAACGACAGGCAGCGGAACTTACAATGCTGCTAAAGTTGCAGAAGCTACTGCTGCTATTACGGCCAAAAAAGCGGGCAGCGGAATTGAGCTGGTTTTGTACCAGAAGATTTCTGTTGGAACTGGCAATCAATCAAATAATCCATGGCTGCATGAATTTCCCGATCCGATCACAAAGGCAACATGGGACAATTATCTGATCGTTTCTCCGGATTATGCAAAAAAAACATGGGGCCTTGATCTGGCTAATCGCCGGCAGGCAGATAAATATGAAGTCTATCCGGAAAAAAGGGTGGTGAATATAAAAGCAGGTGGTAAAGAACTAAAATTGCCTGTATTGATCTTCCCGGGAATCCACAATGATGTTGTAGCCGTTGCTGTCGGTTACGGAAGACAGAGTGCGAATGCAGACAAGACTGCGGATTATATCGGGAGGGCGGCGGTCGGCGTGGGAAAAAACGCTTTCCCGCTGGCATCTTTTAACGGAACAACAGTTGACTGGTTTATCAATGAGGTGACCATTGATCAGACTGACGAAAAATATTCTCTGGCACAAACGCAGACACACAGCAGCTACGAAGGCCGTACCGAAGTGGTGAAAGAAATGACGCTTGATGATTTTAAAAAATCACCAAATGAAATCCTGGAAGACAGGGAGAAGGAATTGAAACCTTTCGGCGGAATCGAGAATTACGAAAAGGAAGGAACACTGTTTCCTTATTTCGACAAACCCGGAATTCATTG